>NZ_JBFRTR010000105.1:1417-23180 GCF_041474215.1 Vibrio sp. 10N.222.52.C12 | reverse complement strand
GCCGTGAGGCGGTTGCTCGCATCGATGGTTTGGTTGGCACCAGAGCGGTAGGATTCGATAGCGGCTTGCATTTGGCTTTGTTGCTCGTTGCTCATGCTGCTGAGCGTTTCGCGGTCTTCCTGTGTCCATTTTTGTCCCGTGGACGCGTTCACACTCCCATTAAACCCTACGGCGTCACCGAGAGCGCCGCTTGACAGTCCTGCATTCACGTCATAACCGCCGTACGCAGAGTGTAAGAAGGCATTCGCTTTCTCATGGCTCCATCCGGTTGCTGCACTGACTTGCTCAGTGGCGGAGTTGACCTGCTCTAAGCCTTTTGAAGCCGCAGCAGTTGCACCGTGTCCATGAGTTAAACCGTAACCTTGGGTTGAAGAATAACTCTCTTTCCAATCGGCCATCAGTTGAGAGCCACTTTGTGTGCTTTGCGACAAGGCCGCTTGTTGTGTCGAGAGGTTCGATTGAGCATTGGTGTGCAAGTCTTGCACCGCTTCACTGTATTGACTGGTTGATGCGACGTTCCATTGGAAATTCGACGCGGTAGGGCTGGTGTCATATACGGTGGTATCCCCGTATTGCGTTGAAAGCATACCTTTAGTGTCTTGGGTGGTGGTACCGTGCTGTTTCAACAGGGTCGACGTATCAAACTTATTACCATTGACGTTGTTAAACGTGTGGGTCTGCATTTGCGTATTACCGTGACTGATGTCACCGCTTGAGGCCGCGGCTGAAGTACGGGCATTGGTTTGGTTTATCATCCCCGCCAGTTGGTAGTTTAAGCTGCTCATCATGGCCGCTGCGCCCTTGGTTAACGCCAAAGCAATCGCGGGGGTGGACATCATCAAGTATCCGGTAATGGAGGCGTAACGCGTGTTGACGTAATCAATGCCGCTCATGTTCGAGAGGGTAATGCCGCGTAACCCTTGTGTCGCGCCCTGGGTCGCCCCTTCTAAGAACCACATCATGATAGCGTTGAGGATGGTGAATATCATAGGCCAAGTGGCCAGATAGAAAAAACTGCCAACGTAGTTTTTAAGGACAGGCAGCGCCATATGTGGCAGCAAGGCAATGATGGCAATGATCGCCCCAAAGCAGACAAACAAAATCACTCCTATCGAGTGCATCATTGGAATGAACTCTTTGGCTTGCAGCCCAATGTTGGCCCACATGGTGGTGGTTTGCATTTGGTTGGCGGTGTAGGCGTAGTTGGCCGCGATACCTCGGTGCGTGTTTTCGATGTTCCATCGCGTCATGTTGATGACCATGTTCTGTTTTAAAATATCGACCGCGTTGTTACTGACCCCAATTAAATCTTGGTGACTATTCTCGATGGCGTTTCTTAAGAACGTTGATTGGATGTTGCTCTCTCGTCCCAAGATATACGCGCCCAGTTTATTCATGGTTTGATTGGCCTCTTCATCAAATTGTTGAGTGAGTTCAGGAAACGCGTCGCGGCAGGTTCTGTATTGACCCTGGGGGTTATAGAGCCCACGAATGGGGGACATCGATTTTGTGGCGAGAAAACCCAGCAAATCCGGTGCTTGCAGGATGTTTTGCATGGTGTATTTTTTGTTAATTCGAATGTCTCCGACGATGCAGTTGTGATAAAAGTCTTTCCAATAGCGTTGCAGATCAATGGTTTCGGCGTTGGCGCTACGAAGCAACGTGTATAAATTCGAACCAAACACCATGCCTGAGGAGCTGTAGCTTTCATCCTCTGTACTGCTAAAGACGATTTCAATGCCTTCGGTTAAGCCGTGCATGAACGTGGTGGCCGCCCAACCGGGTATTGCGACGATGTAAGGCACGTTATTCACGTAATAAATGCGCATAGGATTTTGCGCGTCATTGATATGGACGGTGGCTTTCATGCTGATAAGAAAAGTGGGGATAGCCAAGTAAATGAACATAAAACGCATCACATGTTTCGCGTCTCGAGACACAAAAAATAGGGTGGCACTGATGATAAAGGCCAGTTGTAAGGCGATTTCGATTAACGAGCCAAAGGTGTTGGTGGTAAAAAAAGTGGCGACGGCGTTCAAGGCTCGTTGTAATTGAGGGCCTGCGCCATAGAGATAAAAGTCTAAGGTCATTGGGGATCTCCTTTAATGGCCAAAGGTGAGGTTCGATAGGGTAGCGTCACTTGCCGATTGGCTAAGGAGCTTTCGTTTGCGTTTTAAGCGCTCAGTGAGGGCTAAGTACGCGTTCAATTTTGTTTTGTGACGGTCTCGAATGGTTTGTAAGTAATCCCTTGCACTGTTGATGCCTTCGAGAGTGCGATTGACGTCGGTTGGGTTAACCGAAGCGAGGTTGGTCATGGATTGATTGACGATCATCAGCATGTTGTTGAGATAGGCATGCAAGAGATCGGCGGCAATATTTTGAGCGTATAAATGGCTTTCTGGTTGTAGGTTGAGGTGCGCATCATCAATGAGCATTGCTAAGATAGGAATGTCACTGAGTTCAACAAAGCTCTTCTCTGAGTCGGTGATAGGTTGGTCAGATTGTAAGTGGGCATAGAGCGTATCGACGGTGTGGCGCACTTTGGCGTTAAAGGCTTGGCTTTCATTTAGGCTGATGGCGCTTAGGCTCATCGAAAGGCAGGTCTCGGTGTTGTCGCATCGATACACCTCCAAATCCCCTCCGGTCAAAAGGGCGTTAATGGCGGTGTCGTTACCCACTAACATGGCCGGAATGTAGCTTGGCGTCCCCTGCGCGTCGTAAATGACGGTGCCAGTGAGGCTTACGATAAACTCGGCGACCTCTTGATTGTCTTGAAGGTAAGCGCTTTTCATGAGCGCATCCCACACCACATTTAAGTTCACTTTCACTGCGTGCGCCGTGGCGTCATCGGTGTTGCTAGCCAGTGTGCTCTGGTTGGTACGGACGTTGCGACATTCGTGTTGCGCTTCTAACCAATCAGCGAAAGCGTTGCTTTGCGTGCCTAGGGTGGCGCAGGCATGTCGCTTGGCTTCCCCATCGGTAAAGGCCGCTAAACCAGAGACCGCCGATTGCGCTACTTGGCAAGAGTTCATCGAGGTGGTGAGGAACTGATCAGCAATGGCTTGCAGTTTGTCCCGATTCTCTTTGATGCTCGGCGCCCAAGTTTGCAGCGCTAAATCCACCGCGAAGGGCACGGCGTTGGCAATGACGGCTTTACCAAAAGCCACCAGTTGGTCAGAGTTAATATGAGAAAAGCCGCCCATAAAGGCGTCAATGCCACCGCACCCTGCGCTGACAGAAGGCAAGGTGATGGCGGCCAGTTGAATGTTTTTGATGTTGGTGCGAGCAAACAAACTGCCCGCATTATAGTAGGTGGCGGATTGACCCTGATAGGCACTTGGGTTCGTGATGTTGCTGTTAAAACTGCTGTCATCCCAAAAGCTGTTCATGGCGTCGCCCAAGCCGCCGGCATGAAGTGAACATGAAAGACTCATTAAGAGAGCCAGGAGGGTAGGTCGCGTCATTGTAAACTCTCCATGATGGCCACATCGGCGCGCAAGGCTTGGTAGCTCTTAAGCAGCTCAGTGTATGGAACATTGCCTTCACTCAAACGCACGTACTTACCATTGCTGACGTTGATTAAGAACGTGGCGGGCGTAATGGCGTTTTTGAGATCCCCAAAAAACGCAGCGGTGATGTCAGAGTTGGTCGGTATAGGCGTCGCGTAACCGGGGATGGGTTGTCCGTCAAAGGAGAAATCGTACACAGGTAGTTGAGTAGTTTGCTCTAGCCGCTTCATGGTTGGGGCAAAGTGGTGACACTCAGCGCACTGACTAAAATGGAAGAACACCAAGGCGTATTGGCCTGTCATCGCATGAGGGGGTTGCGCTTGAGTGAGGGAGGTTGAGGCGAGCGTCATCAGCGTACTCAACAATAACGTGCGGATAAAAGCGTTCATCGGGGCGTCCTTAAGTTAAAAGTCGCTGTCTTGGTAATTGGTCGCGACGTTGTGAAAGCGAGAGAGCAAGTCTTTTTGTGAAATGAAGCCGTAGGCGAGGGGCTTGAGTGCTTTGGTGTGGATATTGGCCAGCATTAAAGCCGGTGTGTAGCGCACCTGTACACGCCCTGTCTTATCAATACGGTTTTCATTAATCGTCTCAAAGGTCTGACCGTCTTTGCTGATCCCGACCAGTTCGATGTGGTACCGGTGGGCAAAGTCTTGGATTGAGGGTGCTAGGGTTTGAGATAAGGCGTCTTGCCCTTCGTAGATGAAGTAGAGGCCCCAACCTTCTTGTACCAATTGACGCACAGTGGCTTCGTTTTTGAGTTGGATACCTTGATAGTACGTCGCTCTTGCGGCTTGCTCTGTGGGGCGGTCTTTGGTGTACGAGTATTCGGGGTGTTCGTTGATGAGCTTTTTGAAGGTCATGCCCGTTTGCGTGGTCTTGCCATCGATGAATTTTTTCAGCTTCATCAATTTTAGATTTTTCTCTTCATCGGTTGGGTTAATGGTGGCATCGTTTAACGCTTCATCAAACGCGCGGTGGAACCATTGCATCTGCTCGGTGGCGCTCATCACGGTAGAGACGCTGTTGGGGGGGAGGCTCTCCTCCTCTTTGGGAGGGACTTTGGGCGCTTTGGTCTCGTTATACCAGCGCCACCCCTTGGGGGGCTCATCGGCGATACTGTGAAAGGCCAATAAAGCCAACAACATTAACGGTAGGGGTTTGATTGTTAATCGGTTAATTGAGTTGTTCACCGTTTTTGTGGATAAGTCCTTCATGGTGTGACCTCATTATTGCCAGAAACTCAGCATCTTGTGGGTGCGCGTGTGAAATAACATCCAAAGTGCTTCATCGTTACCGTGTTTTTGTTGGTGCCTCATCATTTCTTGCTTGAGCTGATGGAGTTTTCGTTTGAACAGAAGATGGCGGATCAGGGTGGTAGCAAACCCGGTTGTCGACAGGGTGGCCACAAGTAGAGGGAGTAGGGGGTCCATATCATGTCCTCATCATTGATTAAGTTAAGGTCTATAAGCGCTTTGCAATCGCTCTTGGATTTCTTTTGCCGAAGGCAGGTTGGTGTTGCGGTGCATGTCGTCATAAAAGTCCGAAAAGTCGAGGCGTTCAAAATCTATGTTTTGAAGCTGCTCGGGGGTAAGGGCGCCGCAAATGGGGGTTTTGGCGGTTCCCAGACTGATACCTAACTGGCCTTTCGAGCCTTGCTCTTGGATGATGCGTGCCAACTTGCTGTCAAAGACGCAGTAGGTCTTCTTTTTCCGGATACACGCGCCTAAGACTTTTTCTGCGCAATAACTGCCAAGGGCAATCGTAAGCCCTTGCTCTTTGGCTTGGCCGAGCGCCTTCTCTTCATCGTTGCATTGCGTCACGCCAATACTCGTGCCCCAACCACCGTCTTTACAACAGTCGGCAAAACCCAAAGCCGCGTCTGTGCATTTCATGCCTTTGCCTGTAAATATCATTGGTGGATCGCCAAGACCGTCAGCGGCTTCTGCGAGGGCGGCTAAGGCTGAGGTGCTTTCATTAAAGCGGTTTGAAGTGGTCGCCATGGCTTCAAAACAATCGCCATCCAGACAAAAGCTCTCTTCTCCACAGATTAATTGAGTGGCACTGCAGCGCCGTTGTGGGCAGGATTTATTGACTTTCTCCTCAATGCACACACCGTTTTGCTGGAGGCTGCAATGGGTCGAAGTCGTGGTGCAATCGGCGGGCAGGACGTTGCACGTATTGGGTCGAGTGCATTGGTGGTCAACCCGGTACTTCCAGCAATCAAGCGTGGTCGGTATGCCATTAATGGTGCGGGTGGCTCGACCTTCAATACATTGCTGGCGAGTGATCTTGCACGAGTTCATCAGGCGGCATTGTGTTCGCCAGGTCATGGTGTTTTTGATGCAGTTCCCTCCGGATAAGGAGAATCCGTTTGAACAGCTCAAGGTGGCTTTTTTCGTTTGTGTGGTGGGTCGACAAATCTCGTAGCGTTTATCCCAGTGTTCGCTCGCTTGCCAATTAACGTGATAGGTCTGTTTTAACTCGCCAAGCGTGTAGCCTTGGTTGGGATAGACACTCTTACCGCCCCATAAATACATGGTTCCTGACGATGAGAAAATGCCATCACCTCTCGTTTGCCTCACATAATGTTTATTATTGTATCGGCATTGTGGGAGGGGACGTTGGCAATCCTCCCCTTGCTGTGTCCAGCCGGATGGACAGCGGTAGAGTACTTCACTGAGGCTCACGGAGGCGACGGGGACTTTTTCACACGGTACTGGGTTGTGAGTCGGCCGGTGACATTGCTTTGCGATATTATCGATGACGCACTGCGTGGCGTTGTCACAATCCACGTACTGATTAGACTGACCATGACTGATCTCATAGGCGTTCTCAATGCCAAGGGTGGCGAATCGATACGTATCATCATTGGGGTCAATGATGGCACTATTATTGTTAAACCCCTCTTGTATTGCTTGAGCGTGTTCGTTGCTGCCAAACTCCAACGTGGATTGGTTTGTGATTTGTGCGTCAGTCATCCCCGCTTCATCAGGTTGTCGGATTTGGCTTTCACACCCTAGATTATTGTCGCTGCAGAAGTCGGACAGGTTAAGCGTCATCTCTGAGGGGTTGTAAGCCTCATTTTGGGCGTTTTTCGCCCATTCCACGTTGTCGTAAAACGTGTTTTTTTGTGGGTCGGCCAGGGTAGGAAGGGAAATTAAGAGAGCGGCGCTGAAAGAGAGCAAAAAGGGCGTATTCAAGGGGAACTCCTATTGAGCACTTGTTTGGCGATGTGTCCGACATCGCCTTGGCTTAAAATCGTTAATGCGTTGGGAAGGGAAAGGTTGCCGTAAACCATGTCGTAAGCATTTTTCGGGCAAGACGCTTCATTGCACGCGTCTCCAATCGCCACAAACACGGGGACATGGGTGATGTTAAATTGACGAAACCATTGTGGGCTGATGGCAAAACCGCCCTCAATCGCCTCTCCCTCGTCGGACGCTTCTAACAAATCCATGATTCGAGAGGTGGTTGGGACCATGCCTTCTGGCAGTACCCCACGTATCACGAGCGGAACCTGATATTGCTGACTTTGTTTGAGTAGCTGTCTAAGCGCGTTATCTGGCATGGAAAGCGACACAAACACCATCACACCTTGCGCCTTTTTGTTTGGATTTTCCTGAGGCACCCCAAGAACACTCGCCAGTGGCGAGTCTTGCAACACGTTATCGAGGTGTTGATTCATCGACAACGCTTCTTGCTTATGTTGCTGACCTCGTTCAAGAAAGGTGGTCAGTTCACTGTGATTGGTTGGCGCTGCAATGGTCTGCTCTTGCTTGGCAAGCGCTTTGAGCTCTTCTTGAGAGTAACCCTTCTCGGCTGTTGAGAGAGGGCTAACCAGCAGAATAAGTAACAGCCATGAGGCTCTTGGGCTAAATGACATCGTCTCATTTCCTTATAAAAATACGCAATTACGTTTTCGCCAGTTCACAAAACCAAAGTTACCGCCGGTGGTTGGGTTGTCTTTACCTTGCTCCCAAAGTGACGAGGTGGTGCCATAGGGATAACAATGAGCGGCATCACCAATCGGTGCCGACAATTGATAGCGATAGCGACTTTTCGGCAAGATAGGCTCTGGCCATTGGTAACAGATTGCGCCATCTTCGCCCCGGGTTTCCCACACAATGCCTTGCCTGTGCATTTTAAAATTAAAACGCTCTAACATCAGTGTGCCAACTTGAGGGCCGGTATGAGAGTAAGCGCTATTACCGGTTAATGGGTAGACGCTGCCTTGTGAGCCTAAACACCAAAAAAGCGCATCAAAAGGCAAAACGCGCCCGGTGGTGGTCGCCATGGCTTCGGTGATGCAAGAGAGCTGCGTGATGGGGTGGCCAAACAAAATGGCTTCGGGGTTAAGAATGAACGACATCTCATCATCATCCCAAAACGGGTCAAGCTCGGTGATGTAGGCAACATCGAAATTATCCGTGGCCATGCAGGCGGCCGACTGCATCAGTTGTAGCCAGTAAATCACCGGATATTTGTACCAATGCACGTGATAAAAAGCATTGCCGCTGGTTTTGCTGCTTGAGTCGTGCTGCGAGCCTCCTATTTGTTGGCTATTGTCATTACTCAACTGCATCCCCATGTTGACCATGCAATAAGGGACTCGCGTCACGTCCACCAAGGAATACGGCTCCCAATACCCAATGTTTAAGCCAATTTGCATAAAAATGGGCGGGGGTTTAGGACAATAGGAGATCGGCATGCTTGGGTTGGCGGTGTCAGGGTATGTCGAGCTAATGAGAGGCACACTGCCCAGTGTCATAGGAAATAGGCAGTCCCAACAAATATCAGACAATGGATTTAAGAAATGCCCCGTACAAGCGGCGGATTGAGCTTGGGTTTGCCAAGGAAATAGGAACAAACCAAGCAGTAATAACCCATGGGATCTCAAGGTCTTTCTCCTTATTTTGTGTTCGTCGCACTCTTGTTTATGGTGGTGAACGGCGTCACATCGATCTCTGTGATCTTCCACCGCGCTCCGTCTTGTTCAATCAGAGCGGGAATGTGTGAGAGTTGAAATTGACGGCTGTAGTGACCTTGTTGGTCAAAATAAATTCGGGCGTCAAACTCCGTGGCGACGTCTTCTGGACTGCCGTTGGTGAGGGTCCATTTTATCGGCTTATCTGCGCGGTATTGTTTAGCCCAAGCGCGCTGGCTTGGGTCGTCACCATCAAGAAAGACAATCACATACGAGTAATCGAATGATTGTTTGGGAATGTCGACTGGCCAAGTGTCGGTATCAAAAGGGTTGATGACGAGGCCTTTAGCATAAAGGAGGTTACCTTGTGCATCTTTGATATCGGTGGCCAGCTTTAATGATGGGTCGATGTAAAAGGTGTTGGGCGCGGTGGTGGCGGTCAACCCTTTAACGGGAGGGGGTCTTCGCACGTTATTTTCTACGTTCTCCACAAACTGCTGTTGCATCTTTGCGGTTTCTCCCGTGGCTTCTAAGTGTGTCAATCTGCTGTTAATCCATTGCAACATGTCTACCTCTGCAATAGGGAAAAGTTCGCCTTGACGCCCAAATTGTTGACTAAGAGCGGTGGGGGCGATGGCAAGTAAAGTGAGACCGAGCACCTTTGAGAGTGCTGTTGGTTTGATGAATGAATGCCCGTGAACAATCATAAGATCATGACTCCTTTTTAAGCGCCTCAATAACGTAATGTTGGATCTCGGTGGTTCTATCCGGTGCGCCGCTGATGAGCGCGCCTGGCACGATAATCACGAGATGGTGCGCTTGCGCGTATTCTTTCAAGAGCCGCCTGAGTTCCGTATCAAAGGTCGCCAATTGCGCGCTGTGCTCCTGATCGCTGAGGTTGGCTTCAATGAGTTGGTCTTGATATTGCGCTAACGTTCGTTCGATATCGAAGACCACGATTTGAGGGGCGGTGTTGAGCTTGACGGCCATCAGCGTGAACATCATCAACACTATGGCAAACAGGGCACCGACAAGACGTGTGTGACGGATGGATTTCATTTGGCCTCCTTACCATAGATGAGGGTGTTGAAGATCTCAATTTCTGGTCCGTAAAAATGCTCTGCGGTTTGATTGACCGCATCCATGAGTGGGACGCCTTGGTTCATCAAGGTTTCACAGTACTCAAACTCATGCGGCTCTGTCGAAAGGCACGCACGAGTAAAAGGATCGGCAAACAAGCGATGAAAGGTCGTTACATCACCGGTTTTTAGCATGACAGAGCTGTAACCGGCGATGGAGGACTTTTCAAAACTCTTGATGACAAATTGCTCATAGGGTGAAAAGTGTGAAGGATTGTCTTTGATGAATTTCGCCAATCCACTGCCTTGACGCAGAGTGATGTGAATGTCGGAGTTATTGAACGCAGCGAGCGCTTCAGGTGTGCTGTAAAAATCCTCAATCCCTTGCGTCACGGTGCAAAACGAACCCCCAAATTTTCGGGCGGTGCGATAACCGGTATTGATGAATTCTTGTGCCTGTGCATTAGAGCCAGCCATCAGAGACCACGCCTCTTCAATGATGCACATCTTCGGCGTTGAACGAGAGCCTGAAAGGTACATCTGCTGAGTGATGCTCGACATCAGCGCAAAAATCACCGGTCGCATGATGTCCGAGGGAAATCCGTCGAGTTCAATGGTGGTAAAGTGGACATTGGGATCCAGCATGGACGGTTTATTGAAGGTGTCACCGTAGATCCCCTCTGAGCGGTATTTATTCAGTTGCATGGCGATATCAGAAAGGCGGCGATCACCGCCTTGTTTTTCGGCCGCCGCAAACAGCGCTTCTTGCACATGGTCAACCAACGTCTCGCTTTTGTGTGCCTGCCAAGCCGCAATGATGCAATCACCGAGGACCGATTTTTCAAAATCTCCCATTTCGTGTGTGGGGCAGGCCATGGTCGCAAAGAGTCCGGTGATGGTGTGCAGCGTTTCCTTGAGAGGGTTGACCTGTTCGCCTTTTTCATCGGTATAGTCATCCCCCATGGCAATGCGTTCCAGGTGAGTGAATGGATTGAGGTAAATCTTCTCAGCTGTCATGTAGCGGCCGCCAAGCATCAAGGTGAGCTTTTTAAAGCTCTTTCCTTTATCTAACGCCCAGATTTTACCGTTCATGGCAAAGAGGGTTTCGGCGAGCTTTTGCACAAAGAAGGATTTTCCTGCCCCGGAGCCTCCGGTCAGGGCGATGTTGTAGTTATCTGAGCCACAATTAAACGGATTAAACCAAAAGGCTTGTTGGCGCATGGTGGGAAGCATCATGCCGCCACTGAAATTCTTTACGTCCATCACAAGAGGCAAGAGGTTGGCCACATTGCCGGTTTTTACGGTTTGAATGCGTCCAGCACGGTCGCAATCGGCCCAAAACCCATCGGTCATCATGAACGGTAAGGTCGTCATGAGCGCTTGGCTTTGCAGCATCGAGACGGTTTGTAAATCAATCCCGCCAGAGCGAAAGGCGTTAATGGCAGTAGTGCGATGCAGTCGCTCGGATTTTTTGTTGGTAAATAACGTCAGCGTCAGGTGCATGTATGCCATGCTGTTGATGCCATCCGACATTTCATCTCGAATTTGCTCGCGTTCGCTCTGCTCTTTCTTCGCTTGAGGGAAGAAAAATGCCATCGGGGACTTGAGTGTTTTTTCCAGCTCTCCAATGCGTCCGCCATTTTTGGTCGCAAAACTGCCCGATTCTTGATGGCGAAAATTGAGGGTCATGAGGTGTGGACATTGCACATTTTTGGCCACGCTCTTTAAGGACGCAAAACAATCGGGCAAGGCGTAAAGGCGGAAAGTTCGAGGTGTACTGCGTAAACCCAATGAAATGATCCGCGAGGTCACCGTTTGATGTTGGCGGTTACTAAAGCGAACGTCGGTGTAAGGTCGGCGAGTTAAAAACTCGGTATCAGGAGAGAGGACTTGTTTGTAGATCAACGCTTCTGGTGCGTAGTCAGATCCGCGAGGGGCGGTTTGTGTGGGGTCAAAATTGAGAATGCCTTCGACGTAGTTGATTAAGCCTTCGGGGGTAAGCGGCGTGAGCTCCAGTCCAATTTGGGATAAAGTCGTGGTGAGCGCCTCTTTGCAATCCAACACACTATCAACATCGTCCGTACTGGAGACAAACAACCACGCGCTGTAATCTTTGATGTCAAAGTAATGCTTCTGACGATGAAAAAAGCCGTGGTGAGCCGCAAAGTTGGCGTAATCGGCTTCTTGTTTTGCTAATTCACTGCAAATACCCGCACGAGCGGATTTCAAGGCGGTATTTTGCTCAATCAAATGACTCACGTGGTTGTGGCCCATCATGGAAAAATGGTAATCCCATTTATGGCCAGGCGGTAAATCCATGATGAGACGGTTAAATGCCTCCACCATGTCGTCATTCGCCCCCGTTAAGACGCTCAATTTGAATCCAAATCCTACGCCCTTTTTGTTATGAAAGAGGCTGTGCTGCGCATCAAAAGTGCGGTAAGGCAGTTCAGAATGAAGGTGGTTATATTCACGTTTGGCTTCTTGATAAAAACCCTTTAAATCTTTTGAGACGCCCATGGCGTTAATCCTTCTTGATAGCCTGAACAGGGCGACCTGTCCAGGTAGACTCGTCTAACACAATGTAAATATCCATTGTGTCGAGGTAAGTGGTGGTGTCATCCGAAGTAAAGGGAAAAATCACCACCTTCCTAACCGTGTCTTGGGTTCGAATAGGATGGCCTTCACGGGTGCGTCTTGGCAGTAAGGCAAAAGGGTGGGAAGCCAGGACGTTAGCCTCGGCGACTTGTTGTGTTGTTGGGTGTGTCGAGATGTTGCGAATGTCATCCATGCTGGCGCAGCCGGGTATACCGCCGATTTTTTGGCAACTAAATTCATCTTGAAAGCCCGCAGAGCAACCTGCTAGTAGGCTAATAAGCAGCGCTGTGAAAAGTTTGATAGTCATAAAAGCCGACCTTAATTTAATTGTTGGTTAACTTCTGCCGCGAGAGGGTTGAGTGTGATGGTTTCTAAAAGGGTGTCTGGTTTTGCTTGCTCTTGCTCTTTTGTCTGATGATCAACATAGCGTTTGATCGCTTCCTCATCATCCAGAGGGAACCCTTTCGTAAAGACGAT
Organism: Vibrio sp. 10N.222.52.C12; assembly: GCF_041474215.1. Lineage (NCBI taxonomy): Bacteria > Pseudomonadati > Pseudomonadota > Gammaproteobacteria > Vibrionales > Vibrionaceae > Vibrio > Vibrio sp. 10N.222.52.C12. The sequence continues at coordinate 10,593 of NZ_JBFRTR010000105.1, read as the reverse complement.
ATTCACGATGCCCCCTGGATTGATTTCGATGAAGGGGTGATATAACTCGGCTAAGGCAATGTAGTAATCCGAAAGCTTACTCCCCACGTCCGAGGTGGCATTGCCCAATAAACTTAATCCCACATCCTTGCTGTTGAGGCTCGACGTTGAGCCAAGCGCTGAGGTTGAGGTGGTGCTGGCCAAGCCCGCCCCGGTCTCACCCAGTCCTGTTAAGATGCCTGAGATCCCCGCCATTTGGACGATTTTGCCGTTACGTAAAATCGAGGTGCCACGGATGCCATTGCGCCCAAAGTTAAAGACGGTGCCTTGAACGGGGATATCTAAAATTCGACCGTCCCGAATGCAGCTGAGGGTGTGAGTGCGCGCCACGCCGCGATTGGAAGAAAGGTCACCGTACACGCTCCCAATGATGGTGCAGTCTTTGAGGTGGCTCTTTTCTCCATTGGGCAACACGCCTTCATGCACGGTTTGAAACACGATGGGGGCGGTATCACTTTGGCCGAACGCCCCGGCATTGGCATCGGCGCCACCGGTGATTTTGGCGGTCACAAAGGTGCCCGACGGGACGTAATTGTCGACGGTTCGTTGGTACGCTGACTCTGAGGAGGCTGTCCAAAAAAAATCAAACGAGTCAAACGCTTGCCCTTGGTCATCAAACGAGGCCTTATCGGCTTTGCTGTATTGAAAGCTCTCTTTTTGCAGATCATTGGTGGCGTAAGAGGGTAAAGGTTTGGGAGGAAGTGGGCGCGAGCCAAACGGCGCAGGCTCTCCCATGACGGTGAGGTGACCGGCTTCCTTTGAGGATAGCGATTGGGTTGATGGCAAGGCGATGGTGCGCTGCGCTTCTTGATGTTGGCGTAATTCCTCGCGTAAGATCTCGTTCTCTTTCTTCATTTGCGAAATCGTATTTTCGTTGCTCGTCATCAAACGATCGACGTCTCGATTGAGGTTTTCCATCTTTTCTTTGACGTCTTCAATGTCTTGACCTTGTAAGGTCAAGGCTGAGCGGTTGTCTTTGTCGGTAAAATCATCAGTAATGATTTCCCCAAAATTGGGGGCTGACTCAACGACTTCTTTCGCAGTATCTAGCGAGGTTCGAGGTTGTTTAAAGGCTTTAAACGCAAAAAAAACTGCGACTAAGAGCGCAACGGCTAACAGGCTGAGTATTTGGTTGCGCTGCTTACTTTGGTCATTGGCGAGCACTCCATCCTCTAAGTCTGACTCTCTAAAAAGCCACTGTTTCAATCGTTTCATTCGCGACCTCCTGTGATGATGTACAGATGTGTAGATTCACCTGGGGGTAAGGTATAACGGTCAAGTGAGGCGCTCCGACTGGCGTAACTGTAAAATTGCGCTTCGGTCAGAGTGACGGTGTCATTGGATTGGTTTTTAACTTGATAAATAAGCCCTGAGAAGGGGCGGCCTACAAAAAGGGTCTGCGGAATAATGGCCAGTGGCGACGTGTCTTTGGGGAGGGTTTCGGGATCAATCGGATGGACACGAAACCCTGGGATAGGCGTCTTTGAACGCTGCCAATGTATCATTTGTTTGGTGAGTTGCCCCAAGGCCAAAGGGTATTCGAGATCTTTTTCAAAGACACTTTTCTCTGCAGTAGAGCGAAGCGGAATAAACTCATTCACCACCGCAGGGACGGCTTTAGGGTTGATAAAAAGCGAGAAATTTTGACCTTTCTCTGTGGTGACGTGCGCGGTAAAAGGCAAGGCGATGTTGAGTTTGACGGTAATAGAGCCCGATTGGTCTCGTTGATTGGCTTTAGCGAGACAAAACCCTCTAGGGCAATGAAGGTTTAATATCTTGTCGTCTTTCACTACTAAACGGTTGGTGTTGACCGAGGATAAGGGCAACACAATGGTATCATTTTGCTCAAAATAGTAGGTCTTTGCGTCAATCGTATGGGCGTGGCTCATGATGGGTAACAACAAACCAAAAAAAGCACAAATCAAGCGTATTTTCATAACGGTATCTCTTGGGCGATGGTGTGAAGTTCAATCAAGCCACTTGAGTAATCGGCTTGGAGTAGATACGTCACGGGCTCAGGGTCAAGTGTGCGCCCCGCGATGGTTTTGTTGAGCGTGCCTTTGACCCGTATTTTCATTTCATTCAGGTTGATAGACAGCGTGTCAACTTCAAAAAAACTGGTGACGTCGTTCTCGATGATAAATTCGGCTTCTCGCATCAACTTGTCTTGTAAGCCGCTCCAGTATTTAGGCGGCACGTAGGTAATGAGTAAGTTGAATTGACGTTTAACGTTAGAGGGCGTGACATTAAATTTTAGGTGTATCCACCAATCGGCCATCATAGAAAGATACGCTTCATCAACCGCATCGCTTGAGATCGTAAACGCTCGGTCGATATGAGGTGGCACGAAGGTGCGCTTTTCCGCTTGGTTTTGGCTTAATAAAGCAAAACTCAACCCAGCGGTTCCTAAGGCGGTGATCAACACCACCGCGGTGAGGACGTAATTGATAAAGCGAGCCGCTTTAAGCGCCTCGCCGTTATGTTCATTGAGCATCAGTAAATCCAATATTTTTTTGTGGCGGGGGGCGTGCGTTTAAAAATGGTTTTATTCGCTGTGTCATCCCCATACCAGTGGATGAAGTGAATGATGAATTTGGGGCCGTGTCGGACTTTTAAGCTGCGAATGGTGAGGAAAAAGCCGATACACACGGCGACCGCGACCAACCGATTGATGTTGAACAACATCAAAAACAACAAGATAGAAGGGAGTATTTCATCGATTGGAAATCCGACTATTTTGACGTCGGTTTGTAAGTAGTTTGGAAAAGCGAAGAGGGTTTGTTTGTCTTGATGATCCATGGTGAAATAGGGCGAATAGTTTCGCGCTCTCCTTATGTGGTTTATAAGCCTACAAACCCTTTACCAACTTCCCAGAACACCACGCCAACGAAAAAGCCGATGATGCCACCCACCCAGTTCTTTTGCATGATGCCCACGATGATGCCGCCAATTAGGCCTGCCACTAAAATGTAGAACTCGCCAGAAGACCCCGTTCCGACCGTGTTGGTTACGGTATCTTTACCACTGGCAAAGAGGTCATTGGCGTAAGCGGGTGACGCACAAGCAAAGTAGACGGCCATAAGCGTGCAGACGTAACGCCAATACGTAAGAGGGCAGTGAAAGCGTGATGTTTTATTTTTCATTTGGTTACCTTTAAATGTAGATAAAAGAGGCACGACATCGCACCGCCATTATCAAAAGGGGTGTCGTGCATCTGGTGGGTTGAAAAATGGACGTTGTTCGTTCGTCAGACTTTTGGGCAGGCTTTAAACCGCATGAGTTAAGATGTTGCCGTTGAGTCCCATGCGCTTCTTGATTACATTAAAGGCAACAAGGAAGCGTTTACATACTTCAAACCGCGATTGCGACTGACGTGTTGTTTCCAATTTTGAGGGGTCATTATCGTGTTCTTGAGTTTACGATAATGTTTTTTGCGAGCATTTTTTGATGGTGGTGGCGTGAGTTGACGGACTGATTGGGTGTGTTTTTGAACCGAAACGAAATGAACACCCTTCCAATAGAAAGGAAAGGGGAGGCGGTCAGTAAAAGGCAACAAAGCAGCAAATGCCATGTATTCACGCCCGACTGAGCCCAGTTCTTTGAAGCTGACAAAATCCCCTTGTTTAACAAAGCGGTCCAATAAATTCCCCGCCTCATCTTCACGACAATATCCGTATACAATTTGCATTATTCAAACTCCTTTTAAGGACATTGTTTTGCTCTTTTAAAAGAACAAAACAATGGGCTCTCTCTCAAGAGCCGTGCTACAAACTGGCTTGTGCATTCTTGTAGTAGAATGCGCACACCCAAAGGATGTGGTGTCTGGTATTCCCAAGTAACTCTGTTGAACCACTCAACCAGCGTGCTTAATTGAGTAGAAAAACAGCCTTGGACGTCGCCCCAGAGAGGGCTCCTGAATTTGTTAGGCATATTACGCAGGCCTGCGCCCATCTGCGGCGCTTTTTGCAATAGTGAAGGCAGCCACTCTTACGGTGATGCGGGTGTTGGTATGCAGATGGAATAAAAAGCCGACGAATGTGTTTTTCGACTTTGATCTCAAAGACTGCGATATCAACGTAGTCAGTATGAATCAACATCAATGGGGATGACAATGTTTGAAAGCATCAGCAACGCACAAGGGACTTGGTTTTCGACCTATCGTGAAAGAACGGGCCAAAAGGGTTTTCTGACGTACATGTTCTGATGTGTAAGGCGGGAACGGTTCGTTATCCCACAAGGGGAACTTGGTGGACCACTTTAAGTAAGTGATGCCACAAATGAGCAAAGAGTGTGGTTATCTTCTTTACTCCCGACGTGTTCGTTTTATGGACTCAGTTAGGCTAAACCACGAGTATTAGCAAGAGCATCTTTTCGTTGTTGACTAAGGTAAGCTCCGTGATGTTTTTAGCTGAGCGCCTCACTAACCCGCTCGTGAGTATAACCATAATCTAAAGCCCAGCGATGGAGATCTTCAATCGACATAGGTTTAGCGTAATAGTAACCTTGATGTTGAAAGACGCCTCTTAATAAAAGCCCGTTAGCTTCAAGCTTATTTTCAACCCCTTCCGCTACTAGATTCATTTCTAACTGCTTAGCCATTTTAATATACCCATCTAGAACAGCGGATTTTCCTTCATCAATGGAGCGTGTAAACATTTTGTCTATTTTGATAGTGTCAATATCGAAATAATGCAAATAGGAGTTTCCGCCATAACCGGTACCTGCATCATCAAGGCTTATTTTAAGTCCTAATGTTTTGAGTAAGGCGAGGCGCTGACTGGCAAACGCCAAATTTTCAATCGGTTGGCGTTCTGTCAATTCAAGCGTCAGTTTTGAGTAGTCATGCTGAAACCGCTTTAAATAGTGGTAAAAATCGTCATTTTGTAGGTGCAGAGGAGTGATGTTGACACTGCAATAAAACTCAGCGTTTTGACTCATCAAAGACGATAAGTCGCGGTAAATGGTTGTAATGAGATTTTCTGTTGTTGGAATGATATCCCCACTTTGCTCTAGATAATGGATGAACTTGCTTGGTTCTATGACGCGGCCATCAGAGGGAAGCCATCGGAGTAAAGCTTCGACACCGAGCATTTTACCTGTTTGTGCGTCTACAATGGGTTGATAATAGGGGAAAAACTGGGCGTCTCGAACCGCTTTTTGAAGAGCAATTTCTTTTTTTGCATGCCAATAGGAAACACATAACCAAAGAATGGTGAGTGAAATCATAAAGAGTAAAGTGGTGACCGGCCACAAGTTTTGCTTAAACTTCGAAAGCACTCGTGAGGCAGAGACGGAGGATTCAAAGGTAAGAGGAAGATAGTTTGAAGCAACTGAGTTCGAGTACAGGCGATCAGCATTGGGCAAACTGCCTATTTCAAGGATAGTGTAATTTTCTTTTGGTAAAGATAAACGAATAGAGCGTTGATGGTCTAAATCATTTTCAAGAAAAAGGTATTCCGTGCGTAATGGAAAGAGGAAGCCATATTGTCCATTCGAACCGTATAAATAGGGGGGATGTTTTGGGGTTGTGGAGAGAGAATAAATCGCTAAACGCCACATTTCCCCTTTTAATTGTGTACTGAGTAAGTTCTTAAAATTACGTTGTTCAAATTGCTCAACGCCGAAAGGAGAGCAATAGGTATAAGGTTTCTGCTTATCAAGATTAACGATGGGTATCGACATAAGTAGATGCGACACATAAAGCTTCTCTAACTGCTCTATTGTGTCAGTGGAGCATTCACCGCTAGCGACGCTGGCTTCAGAAAGAGTGGGTTTTTCAAGCCCATATTTAATCGCAACAGAAACGATTTGATCGAGGTAGTCGACGTCATGCTTAATTTCATTATGAACTTGATAAAGACTGGTTGCTAATGAAGCCAATAAGCTAAACAACAGGGCCAATAACATAACACCAGTCTTATAGACCCATTGAGGGTGGGGACTGAATAAGCGGTCTAACCAAGGGTGTCTGGAGCGCATACTTAACTCTTTATAATTATAAATCCAACGAATTGTGTTGAGCTGTGAAATGTTATTATGCGGTTTAATTAACGTTAATTTCTATAAAACCTTTTAATCTGAAAGGGTAAAATCATAAAAGTGGAAAGCCGATCACTCTTTGTTAGGAAGTTTCAATTTTTAGGTTCTAAATCAAGCCTTAAAGAAAACACTGACCGTAATCTTGGGCCGCATTAAACATATGGCTTAAATGTAAGGCTTTCTTTGTTAAAGGGTCATATTTATGACAAGCAAAACAGCCCCTATCTTCTTTAGGATGCACTAAAGCAAACCATTGAGGGTTTTGGACATAGGTCTCTATTGTACTGTTTGATAATAACTTCGAACCCCCTATTTCATTTTTCCAAGAGGGAGGCACCTCTCCTTTATTTAAATCACTCTCGTTTGAGACTGTCCAAGATGTGCCCACAAGGAAGTAGTTAGACCAAACAGATTTACGTGATTGGTAATAATCTGACATTGCCTCGTTAAGCGCTTTTATATCTTTAGCTACTTCAGTTTTCGTTAAAACACCAACCCCATAGGGTGTTTCTCTACAGACTTGAGTAGGTTTACCAGGGAAGTAAGTATTCACTTTCTGAAAGGACATTGGGTTGAAAAATGTCCATTTACCTGATTTTTCAAAATTTGATAGGTTAGGAACATCAGCACAATCAGGAGCGTTTTCCTTGTGTTCAAATGTGGTCCAAATGAATTCAGGATGATTCCTTGTTTTTCGCACTACATGAATCCCGACCAAGCCCATTAGAACATTACTCCTTACTGCCCCGTCGATCTCAACATCTCTATGAATAGTGAAAAATTTTTCAGGGTTGTCGTTATTAGATATTAATTTCCATGAGGTTTTTACTTCAGTGGAGCCTGGGGATATTTCAAACGGTGTTTTCCCACTGTCAATATCGGCGACACATTGGCTATTGTTTAATCCGTGTTTGACGATGTCATTGTAGAATTTTTTATTGACACTTTGTTGATAGAAGACCGGATTGCCTTCTTGATCGTTCAATGGGAAATTAGAGCCGGCTTGAAGGATCTCACTTTGTACTAATCCTTGATCACCTTTATTGTCCCAACTATCGGGTATCTCTTTAAATATTCTGTCTTTCGGCATCATATTCAAGAATAAACCCGGTGTCTTGTCACTGGTATAATAAGCAAAAGATTGCCATGCAAACTGCATAAAACTGCAATTAATATCGGATTTACTCGTTTCTGTAGGCTCTTGAGGTAAGGAAGGGTAATCAATCCAAGAGGAGTTGCCAGTACAGTCAGGGGCTTCTAACTCTAACGATTTGTTATCTCTAATCTTATTTTCGTAAGAGTCATTCGATTGAAAAGCTTCCCCTATAATTTCTGTAGAATAACAATGTATTGGTGAGAGGAAAAATGAGGAAACTATTATTTTCTTTAAACAATTCATGATAATTATTATCATTCGTATTTGTATGGGTGGCTAAAATTACAATAGTTACAAATAAAACGAATCTAAATTAGTTAATAATTTAGTGTGACTCTGGAACTGCGTGTGTGCTCTGGAGTTGTTTTTGTCTCGATTCTGTCTACGTTCATGGGTGAGGCAAGCTGATTGTAAGAACCGCGCTCTATACAATATGCAACGTTATTAAACGTTTGACACCGATCTTCCACATCGTTAATCTGTAACGGCACTGGCAAAATCCAGTGTCGGGATTAGTCCCCCGCAATATACACCCAAGGCGCATAGACGCTAGCTTTTGCTGGTTTTTTATGTGCAGCTTCAGCACACCTGAACATAGTCGCTTTACTTATAAAACGTACTATCAGCATTATGGTGGGCTGGGCGAGGCAGCTTCGGCTGGCCGTAACCTTGGGAGCGGTAGGACTAACCTTGTTCAGCTCACCACCCGAAGATTAGTCCCTTTGTGTGGTGATTTAAAGATCATCCCCAAGGAGGCAACCATGCCAAATTTAACAATCTTTTCTAAAGACATTCGCACACTCGATAATTTGTATTCGCTAAACGATCTGCATAAAGCGAGTGGTGGACACAATCGACATCGTCCAAGTATTTTTATCAAGAATCAGCAAACTCAAGAACTGGTTAATGAAATTGAGCAAAGCAGTAATTCCTGCTTTGCTATAAATACCAAACGTGACGGTAGTGATGCGGGGACTTGGGTATGCAAAGAATTGGTCTACTCATACGCAATGTGGATTAGCCCAAAGTTCCACCTAAATGCCATTCGTGCGTTCGACAGTATGCCCACAGCTCTAGCACTTCCTACTCCAACTGTTCCGCAAGACCTATCCTTAAACGACTTAATCTTTGAATTGGCGAAGGCGAAAAACGTAACAAGCCAAAATGTTCATGTGCACTACAATGCCGTATTCAATACCAATACTTGGTCACAAGAGCATGGTTTTGAACACGCATTGGCAAAAAGAGTACTTAAACAAGACTTAGAAAATGAATTGCGTAGTCAAATCCCAGAACTGCAGTTACTCAAGCAGCAAGCGAGAGAACACGGGCTAGCATTAGTGGATGAAAGTGAATACCAAAGCTTCCAAGGCCGAATGCAAATGCAGCAAAAGCAACTCGAGAAGTTGGTAGATGATGTAATGGCGTTAAGCCGAAATCATAATTCGTTGATGAACAGGGTTATGTAAAAGTGGCGGCAAAAATGGCGGCATTCATTGTAAAACAGCGTTATTTATGGAGATAAAACGTCAATTACCACTGTTTTTATATACATTTTATTTTAATTAACCTATTGATTTGTAATGCATTGCATTCGTTTTTTCCAAGTTCTATCAAGGTCTTTTGCATAAAGCAGAATGGCTCGCTGGTAACTTTTGATTTTCTTACTCTCAGTGGTTGATAACAATAACTTAATTAGTAACGCCGTTGCTTCTTTGTGTCGTTCTAAGTTGTACAAACACATGGCATAGAACGGCTGTACTTCCAGTGAATCAGGGTATTCAGCCATGGTTCGCTCAAAATACTCTAACGCTTCAGTGTATTTACCCAAACTGCGATAAGTACTCGCCAACCCAAACAGAGCATCAAAACGTTCAGTTATGGAAAGATCCCCTTCCAATGCAAGATGATAATGTATAAGCGCTTGCTTCTCTTTGCCTTC
>NZ_JBFRTR010000105.1:0-674 GCF_041474215.1 Vibrio sp. 10N.222.52.C12 | reverse complement strand
TTGCTTCTCTTTGCCTTCATTATCATAAGACCAAGCCATGTATAAATTTGCTTTGGCTGCATATTGACTGTCATCCAATAGCGTACGCAGCAAAAGCCGAGACGCATGATAATTTCCGGCCTCTCTAAGATTTATGGCTTCGTGGATAATGGTTTCCATGTGCATCTCCTCTATAATTGACTAATAGAATGAAATTTATTTACACTCTGTGCTAACTCTCAAATCGTCCAACGATAAATTATCAATGATAAAATCTTAAACTAGATGAATAAATAGTAATAAAGGAATCCAATGTTTATAAGATTTATTGCCAGTATGGAGGAGGAAAAGCGACTCCAGCATACTCATGGTATCATTACCCAAGCACAAATGATGCTTGTCGACGGATTGATCCTTTACGAGTACCATCAGGTGCATATTAAAGAAATCTTCACTCAACTTAATGAATCACTACCATGTCCACCGTTCCACTCAAAGTCATGGCCAGACAATGCTATCTCTTGGTTTTTAGACTCAAGCGTCAAACATATATCACTCATGTATGAGCTAAAATATATATTAGAAGAATATGATACAAAGGTGGCGACATTACATCATTCAGACGTCGGCACCATTTTATACAGAGATGACTTTCAAGTGGTGGCTAAGTCTAGCCTCTTATGAAAAACAAAATA
>NZ_JBFRTR010000104.1:0-9857 GCF_041474215.1 Vibrio sp. 10N.222.52.C12 | reverse complement strand
TAGTAGTTAGTGTTGCATATCAAGTGAAACTTGAAGATGGCGTAGTAGTTGACCAATCAACTGCAGAAGCTCCACTAGATTACCTTCACGGTCACAACAACCTAATTACAGGTCTTGAAAAAGAGCTTGAAGGCAAAGTAGCTGGCGACAAGTTCTCTGCAACTGTTACTCCAGAAGACGCATACGGCGAACACAACGACGCACTAGTTCAACGTGTTCCTGCTGACGTATTCCAAGGTGTTGAGCAAATCGAAGTTGGCATGCGTTTCCTAGCGGATACTGACCAAGGTCCAATCCCAGTTGAAGTTACTGAAGTAGATGGCGACGAAGTTGTTGTTGATGGTAACCACATGCTAGCTGGCCAAACTCTAACGTTTGACGTTGAAGTTGTAGCGGTTCGTGAAGCGACTGAAGAAGAAGTTCAACACGGTCACGTACACCAAGAAGGCGGCTGTGGCGGTCACGACCACGATCATGACCACGAAGGCGGTTGCTGTGGTGGCGAAGGCCATGACCACGGTGAAGAGAAAAAAGACGGCTGCTGCGGCGGCGGTAGCTGTGGTTCTCACTAATACCGAATTAACGGTTTAGTTTAAGAATCTTGAAAGCCTCCCTTGTGGAGGCTTTTTGCGTTTAGGAGTCTCGCTTTTTGACCTCGCTTTTCTCTACCAAACTAAGTGTCCGCAAATCTAAGCATTCGTAAAAGTTTGGTTTTCGTTATCAGACATCGAACCATGGATGTGGTATTGATAGCACAACATTATAAGACGACGTCAGTGGAGAGTTTGTATGTCACAGCCTTTTTCAATTGCCATTCATGGTGGTGCAGGAACCATCTTGCGCGAGCAAATGAGCTATGAATTAAAAGCGGGTATTACCGAGGCTTTGGAAAAATCGGTTTTGGCTGGTTATCAAATATTGCAATCGGGTGGTGATGCTCTGGATGCGGTAGTGGCATCGGTTAAGGTGATGGAAGACAGCCCGCACTTTAATGCCGGTAGGGGCTCTGTTTTAACGCATGATGAATTTGTTGAGATGGACGCTTCTGTGATGCATGGCCGCGAAATGGATGCAGGTGCTATTGCAGGCGTTCGCCATATCAAAAACCCAATTGAGCTTGCACGTGATGTGATGCGGAAAAGCGACCATGTGTTGCTGATTGGTGAAGGTGCCGAGAAGTTTGCGTTTGAGCATGACTACACCTTTACCGAGCAAGACTACTTCTTTACTGAGCGCCGCTATGACCAACTTCAGTCGATGAAAGAGAAAGGCATCTTTGCTCTGTCTGAAGCGAAATATGATCAGCAGCAAGCTGAGAAATACCCTGACGATAAAAAGTACGGCACGGTTGGTGCGGTCGCATTAGACCAAGCGGGTAACTTAGCGGCAGCAACCAGTACCGGTGGCGTGACCAATAAGAAATACGGTCGTGTGGGTGACTCTCCGATCATTGGTGCAGGAACCATCGCTGAAAATGGCAATGTTGCCGTCTCAACAACCGGGATGGGTGAGTTCTTCCTACGTAAAATGGTCGCCAGTGATGTCGCAGCACGAATGCGTTATCTGAAAGAAGATGTGCACACCGCTTGTGAAACGATCATTCAAGGTGAATTGAAAACCATGGGTGGAGAAGGTGGCTTGATCGCTATCGATGGCCAAGGCGATATACATTTTGGTATGAACAGCTCAGGAATGTATCGTGCAAGCGTTGATACTCAAGGTCGTGTTGAAGTGAAGATTTATGCCGACGACTAAGTTGGTATCGGCTTAATTGGCTTTAGCTTATTCACTGAGATGAAATAAACAAAAGGGCGACAGATAAGTATCTGTCGCCCTCTTAGTTTTCTATGTCCCGTCCTGAAATGTGTTTACACATTGAGGACGAGAAACTAACGATATGCGTCGTTAGATTTAATTGGTTATTTTGAACCGCACTTAATAGTGTGGAGGTGGCGTCTCTTCTGATGCGTCAGCTAGATTAGAGCCATCCATATTTTTTACTTTGCCAACCACGAACTTCATCTGATCTTGCATTCTCGTGATTAACATTTGTTGTTGGCTAAGCGCTTCATTGAGTTCTTCAATGGTCTGTTCTTGGAAAGCTAGCTGACACTCTAGGTCATTTACGCGGCTTTCTAGTTGTTCAACTCGCTTTTCTGTCATCGTTCTTAATCCACATTCCAAGCTTGGGCAATGCCCGCAGAGGTGCCCGATATCACACGGTTCTTATCATCAAAGGCTGCATCATACACTACCGCACGAGGAGGGCGAGCATCTTTTAATGGCTCAGCATCGTGGCGAGAAATTCGCTTGCCATCCTGAGTATTCCACACACTCACTTGGCTGGATGGTGTGCCCGTCACCAACATACTGCCGTCATCAGAAAAACGCGCACTCGAGAAAATCAACTGTCGAGACCAGCTTTGCAATTGCGCTTGAGGTTCGCCCGTTTCAAGATCCCAAATCATCGCTTGATTGCCGCCATCAGAGGTAAAAGCCAGTTCACCATCGCGTTGTAGCGCGACTCGTACTACTCTTTGTTCATGCTCAAAGGTGCGCAACACCAAGCCCGACTCGGTATCCCAAAGGTAAGCTTTGTAGTCGTTGCCGCCTGATAATGCGTAGCGGCCATTAGAAGAGAGGGAGACTGAATTCACTTTTTCTCGGTGAGCAAGGAACTCCAGACGGCGTCCGGTGACTAAGTCCACATAGATGGCTTTTCCATTAGAAAGGCCAAGCAGTACTTTTTCACCATTGCTAGAGATATCGACATCGCGAATCAAGCCGTCGGAGATAGACCAGAGCCCTTGTGCTTGAGTCCAAGATAAGTCCCAAACGGCGAAGTTCATCTGGCTAGCGGTAATGGCAAAACGGCCATTGTCCGAGATACGGATACGCGATACTTGGTTTTCTAACTGGTCTTGTGGACCAAGCTGAGTCAACTCTTGGTCTTCGGCGAGGTCCCAAAGGAGCAGTTGCTTTTGCTGAGAGTAGAGCAGGGCGAAGCGTCCATCTCTGCTGAGTGCAAAGCTGGTGGCACCATTGGGCTCAATTTCCCAACGCTGCTCATCATCTTGGAAGAAAAAGCAACCATTTAACAAGGTGATGACAATTGTACATAGCAATGAGTGGAAAAATATTCGCATCACATCTAATAATCCGGTTTGTGTCGAAAGACATATGACTAGTATATTGTTATAACTAACGTATTCACACCAATCTAATCATTAGATTTGTGCACAATAACCAATGGCTTGGCCATTAATTGGAGAATTCAATGAAATCAGTTTTAAAAGTATCACTGCTTGCCGCAACGGTTATGCTAGCAGTTGGTTGTCAGAAAGAAGAACCAAAGGCAGAAGCTCCACAGGTAGAAGAAGTTAAAGTTGAAGCAGTAAACTTTAAAACAGAAGATGACAAAGCGGCTTACGCAATCGGTGTATCTTTCGCTAACTACCTAAGCACAAGCATTGATAAGCCAAGCGAGCTAGGTATCAACCTAGACAAAGATATGGTTCTTCAAGGTATCGAAGACGTATTCGCAGAGAAAACAGCACTTAACGAAGAAGAAACTCGCGCAGCTCTTGAAGCTCTAGACAAGCGTGTTGCTGAAACGATGCAAGCACAAGCGGCAGAAAAATCTGCAGAAGTGAAGAAAGCCGGTGATGACTTCCGCGCTGAGTTCGCTAAAACTGAAGGCGTTAAGCAAACTGAATCTGGTCTACTTTACCAAGTAATGACTGCTGGTGAAGGCGCTTCTCCAAAAGACACTGATACCGTTCAAGTACACTACAAAGGTACGCTAACAGACGGTACTCAGTTCGACAGCTCTTACGATCGTGGCGAACCAGCAACATTCCCACTAAACCGCGTAATCCCAGGCTGGACTGAAGGCGTACAACTGATGCAAGTTGGTTCTAAGTACAAGTTCGTTATCCCGCCAGAGCTAGCATACGGTGAGCAAGACACACCGACTATCCCTGCTAACTCAACGCTAGTATTCGAAGTAGAACTACTAAACATCGATAACGCTGAAGCAGCTCCTGCACAGTAATATCGGTTAAAAGCCTCGTACTAAAATACGTTGATTGAATAAAAAGCCTAACTTTGAGTTAGGCTTTTTTTATGATTTGAAGATGAGTATTTGATTTTTAAACTTGTTCTAAATCACTAGTTGCAATGTTAGCTAGGTGTGCAATTAAAATTTTCTGATAAACTTACATAAATTTGTTGATTTTTCACACGAAGGTAAGGAATAAGTGACTACTACAGAAACAGTCAATGCAGATGTGTTACTTGAAATGGAATCAGTCCACGTTATGCCATTCAGTGAACACGATAAAATCATTCTAAGATCTTATGAGGCCGTTGTTGACGGTATTGCGAGCCTTATTGGTCCGTTTTGTGAAATCGTTTTGCACTCTTTAGAAGACCTCAATACTTCTGCGATTAAAATTGCCAACGGCGAAAATACAGGTCGTCAGGTTGGCTCGCCGATCACCGATCTTGCATTGAAGATGCTAAAAGATATTGAAGGTTCTAAGCGTAACTTCTCACGTTCATACTTCACTCGCGCTAAAGGCGGAGTGTTGATGAAGTCGATCACGGTTGCTATCCGCAACGGTGAAGACCGAGTGATTGGCCTACTGTGTATTAACGTGAATCTAGACGCGCCATTCTCACAAGTGCTGCAATCGTTCATGCCTACACAAGACGCAGACGAAGCCGCATCATCGGTTAACTTCGCTAGTGACGTTGAAGAACTTGTCGACCAAACGGTTGAACGCACCATTGAAGAAATTAACGCTGACAAATCGGTATCGAACAATACTAAGAACCGTCAGATCGTGATGGAGCTGTACGACAAAGGTATTTTCGATATTAAAGACGCGATCAACCGCGTTGCTGAGCGACTGAACATCTCTAAGCACACCGTGTACCTATACATCCGCCAACGTAAAACAGAGGATGAAGAGGGTTGCTAAGCTATACACTCCTAGTGAATGGGCCAGTCTATGGCTCACAGTCAGCAAGAAGTGCCTACCAGTTTGCCGTGGCTCTGATTAAACAGGGCCACAAACTTCACAGTGTGTTCTTCTATCAAGATGGCGTCAGTAACGGCTCAGACCTTACCGTACCGGCTAACGATGAATTTGATTTAGCTTCTGCTTGGCAAAAGCTGGCTGATGAACACGATGTTAGCCTTGAAACCTGTGTGGCAGCTGCGCTAAGACGCGGAGTGATTAGCTCTGAAGAAGCAGAGCAACATCAACTAAGTGCCTCTAACCTAGCCACTGGATTTACTCAAGCCGGATTAGGGAGCTTATCGGAAGCGCTACTAACGCAAGATAGGGTTGTGCAGTTTTGAGAAAGTTAGCCTTTATATTTAACAGTTTCCCTCATACGACCGCTGCGGGTAGAGAAGGGTTAGACGCCTTGCTTGCTGCGTCCGCATATAGTGAAGACATTGCCGTGTTCTTTGTTGGCGATGGCGTGACACAGCTTCTCAAAGCGCAGCAGCCCGACGAAACACTATCGCGTGACTACATCTCTGCATTCAAACTTATGGACCTGTACGACATCGAACAGGTGTATGTGTGTCAGCGTAGTCTGAGTCAGTTTGGTCTTTCAGCAGACAACCTGCTAATCGATGTGATCACCGTTGAAGCCGACGAGTTAACGCAGAAGTTAGCTCAATGCCAACAGATACTGACTTTCTAGGGGACGCTATGCTTCATATTGTAAAATCAGTCGACAAACTTAAACTCGCATTGACCTATTCTCAGCCACAAGATCAGTATCTTTTGGTGGAAGATGCGGTGTATGTTTGCCTTCCCAATCATGAGTTATTCACTCAAATCTGCGCAGTAGAGCAGGTGTCGGTGTTAAAACCAGATCTCGATAGCCGAGGTTTACAACTACTTGTCTCAAGTACCATTGATCAAGTTGACTTCGATGGCTTCGTTAAACTGACGGTTTTGAACGACAAATCAGTCACTTGGTAGCTGTGTTTTATCAGTTTGGTTAAAAGTAGACCATCCTGAGCTCTAGACGGCTAAAAAAGATCTGTATATTTCTTGACACACCTCCCACTGCTGAATAGAATTTTGCGTCCCTAATTACGACTTGTGATTAGGGATAGATTTTTCACAAAGCTTACTTTCAAGTAAATTTCAGGAGCTAGTTAATGGCAACTATTAACCAGTTGGTTCGCAAACCTCGTGTAAAGCAAGTTGTTAAAAGCAACGTGCCTGCACTAGAAGCGTGCCCACAAAAACGTGGTGTATGTACTCGTGTTTACACTACTACACCTAAAAAACCTAACTCGGCACTACGTAAAGTATGTCGTGTACGTCTAACTAACGGTTTCGAAGTAACTTCGTACATCGGCGGTGAAGGCCACAACCTACAAGAGCACAGTGTTGTACTAATCCGTGGCGGTCGTGTAAAAGACCTTCCGGGTGTTCGTTACCACACTGTTCGCGGCGCACTTGACTGTGCTGGCGTTAACGACCGTAAACAAGGTCGTTCTAAGTACGGTGTGAAACGTCCTAAGTCTTAATTGATTCTCTTTTTTAAAAAGAAATCGTTAAGTAAGGCCAAACACTATTTTATTTATTATTCTGAAAAGTTTTGGAAAAAACCTGAAGAAGACAACGGAGAATATCCATGCCACGTCGTCGCGTAATAGGTCAGCGTAAGATCCTTCCAGATCCTAAGTTCAAATCTGAATTGCTGGCAAAATTCGTTAACATCCTTATGGTTGACGGAAAGAAATCTACTGCAGAAAAAATCGTTTACACTGCACTAGATTCAATGGCTGAGAAGTCTGGTAAAGACCACTTAGCTGTATTTGAAGAAGCTCTTGAAAATGTTCGCCCAGCGGTAGAAGTTAAATCTCGCCGTGTAGGTGGTTCAACTTACCAAGTACCTGTAGAAGTTCGTCCGGTTCGCCGTAACGCTCTTGCTATGCGTTGGGTAGTTGAAGCTGCGCGTAAGCGTGGTGAAAAATCTATGGCTCAACGCCTAGCTGCTGAAATGCTAGACGCGTCTGAGAACAAAGGTACTGCGGTTAAGAAACGTGAAGACGTTCACCGCATGGCTGACGCAAACAAAGCGTTCGCACATTACCGTTGGTAATACCTTTTTAGTGCTGCAAGGTTCCTTGCAGCACTTCTTTAGTTCCTATGCTTATGCTAGGAACTATTGCTATTTCTAGGGCAAGCAATTTTTAGCGAAGCATCGCTTTTAACGCCTAATCTAGACATAGCAATAGTCCCTAAGTCTCTAATAAGAGGATTCAACCGTGGCTCGTAAAACTCCTATAGAGCAATACCGTAATATCGGTATCGTTGCTCACGTAGATGCAGGTAAAACAACCACAAGTGAACGTATTCTGTTCTATACCGGTCTTTCTCACAAAATCGGCGAAGTTCACGATGGTGCAGCAACCATGGACTGGATGGAGCAAGAGCAAGAGCGCGGTATTACGATCACTTCAGCAGCAACCACTACGTTTTGGCGTGGTATGGAAGCTCAGTTCTCGGACCACCGTATTAACATCATCGACACTCCTGGACACGTTGACTTCACAATCGAAGTAGAACGTTCTCTGCGTGTGCTTGATGGTGCAGTTGTTGTGTTCTGTGGCTCATCTGGTGTTGAACCTCAGTCAGAGACAGTATGGCGTCAAGCTGATAAGTACCAAGTTCCACGTATGGTTTTCGTTAATAAAATGGACCGTACCGGCGCTGACTTCTTGCGCGTAGTTGAACAGATCAAGGACCGCTTAGGCGCAACTCCTGTTCCAATTCAACTGAACATTGGTGCTGAAGAAAACTTCCAAGGCGTTGTCGATCTTATCAAGATGAAGGCAATTAACTGGAATGAAGCTGACCAAGGCATGACTTTCACGTACGAAGATATTCCTGCAGACATGCAAGAAATGGCTGAAGAATATCGTACAGAACTTGTTGAAGCTGCTGCAGAAGCAAATGAAGAGCTGATGGATAAGTACCTTGAAGAAGGTGAACTAACAGAAGCTGAAATCAAACAAGGTCTTCGTACTCGTACCCTTAATAATGAAATCGTACTTGCTACTTGTGGTAGTGCATTCAAAAACAAAGGTGTACAAGCTGTTCTAGATGCAGTTGTTGATTTCCTTCCTTCTCCAGTCGATGTACCTGCAATTAAAGGTATCGATGAAGATGAGAACGAAGCAGAGCGTCACGCGGACGACAAAGAACCGTTCTCAGCGCTAGCATTTAAGATCGCAACAGACCCATTTGTTGGTACTCTTACCTTCATCCGTGTTTACTCTGGTGTTGTAGAAAGCGGTAAAACTGCTTACAACTCTGTGAAGAAACAACGTGAACGCTTAGGTCGCATTGTTCAAATGCACTCAAACAAGCGTGAAGAAGTAAAAGAAGTACGAGCAGGTGACATCGCAGCCATCATTGGTCTGAAAGATGTAACTACTGGTGAAACCCTTTGTGACCAGAACCATAAGATTGTTCTTGAGCGCATGGAGTTCCCAGACCCAGTTATTCAGATCGTTGTAGAGCCAAGCTCTCAAGCTGATCAAGATAAAATGACTATCGCTCTAGGTAAACTAGCAGCGGAAGACCCATCGTTCCGCGTTGATATGGATGCGGAAACTGGCCAGACTCTGATTTCTGGTATGGGTGAACTACACTTAGATATCATCGTTGACCGTATGAAGCGCGAATTTAGCGTGAACTGCAACGTTGGTAACCCGCAAGTGGCTTACCGTGAGACTATTCGTGGTACAGCGAAAGCGGAAGGTAAATTTATCCGTGAACATGGTGGTAAAGGTCAGTACGGTCACGTATGGCTGAAACTGGAACCATCAGAAGCTGGCGAAGGCTTTGTCTTTGTGGATGAAATTGCCAATGGTATCGTACCGAAAGAGTTTATCGCTTCAGTTGCTAAAGGCGTTGAAGAGCAGATGAACAATGGTGTGCTTGCTGGCTATCCAGTTTTGGATATCAAAGCTACACTATATGATGGTTCTTACCATGAAACAGATTCAAGTGAGATGGCGTTTACAATCGCTGCCTCTATGGCTTTCAGAACGGGTGCACTTGAAGCGCAACCGGTTCTGCTTGAGCCTATGATGAAAGTTGAAGTAACTACTCCAGAAGACTGGATGGGTGACGTTGTTGGCGATATTAACCGTCGTCGCGGCATCATCGAAGGTATGGACGAGGGGACAGCTGGCCTGAAGATAATTCGTGCACAAGTTCCGTTGTCTGTCATGTTCGGTTACGCAACTGATTTACGTTCTGCGACACAAGGTCGTGCTTCTTACTCTATGGAGTTTAGTGAGTACGCTGAAGTGCCTAACAATGTTGCAAAAGCAATCATTGCAGAGCGTGGTTAAACAAAAGGAAGGCATTTTTTTTCATTTTTTGAAAGAACAATGCGTCCAAATATTGCGCTAACGAGAGTTGGCGCATAAAATAGCAATTTCTGGCGCGTCTCGCTCAATAATGAACGTGGCGAATCATAACTAGGAAGGAACACGATTGTGTCTAAAGAAAAATTTGAACGTACGAAACCGCACGTAAACGTTGGTACTATCGGCCACGTTGACCACGGTAAAACAACTCTAACTGCTGCTATCTGTACTACTCTTGCAAAAGTATACGGCGGTGTTGCTAAAGATTTCGCATCTATCGATAACGCTCCAGAAGAGCGTGAGCGCGGTATCACAATCGCAACTTCTCACGTTGAGTACGACACTCCAGCACGTCACTACGCACACGTAGACTGTCCAGGACACGCGGATTATGTTAAAAACATGATCACTGGTGCTGCACAAATGGACGGCGGTA
>NZ_JBFRTR010000103.1:0-25462 GCF_041474215.1 Vibrio sp. 10N.222.52.C12 | reverse complement strand
GAGCGGGTTTTTAAAACTTAAAGAGTACTTAATTCAAAGAATTATAGTACGTCTACAGCGTTAAGGTCAGCAAATGCTTTCTCTAGACGAGCAACCATTGAAGCTTGACCAGCACGTAGCCATACGCGTGGATCGTAGTACTTCTTGTTTGGAGCAGCTTCGCCAGTTGGGTTGCCGATTTGACCTTGTAGGAAATCGAAGTTGTCAGCAGAGTACTGACGGATACCGTCCCAAGTTGCCCACTGTGTATCAGTATCGATGTTCATTTTGATAACACCGTAGCCGATAGACTCTTGGATTTCTGCTTCAGAAGAACCAGAACCACCGTGGAATACGAAGTTTAGAGCGTTAGGTGCGATACCGAACTTCTCTGCACAGTATGCTTGAGAGTCACGTAGGATAGTTGGAGTAAGTACAACGTTACCAGCTTGGTAAACACCGTGTACGTTACCGAAAGATGCAGCGATAGTGAAACGTGGGCTAACAGCCATTAGTTTCTCGTAAGCGTATGCTACGTCTTCTGGAGAAGTGTAAAGCTCAGATGCGTCCATATCAGAGTTATCAACGCCGTCTTCTTCACCACCAGTACAACCAAGTTCGATCTCGATTGTCATGTTCATTTTAGCCATGCGCTCTAGGTACTTAGCACATGTTTCGATGTTCTCTTCTAGAGACTCTTCAGAAAGGTCTAGCATGTGAGAAGAGAATAGAGGCTTACCAGTTTGTGCGAAGAACTCTTCACCAGCGTCTAGTAGACCGTCGATCCATGGAAGAAGTTTCTTAGCAGCGTGGTCAGTGTGCAGGATAACTGGAACACCGTAAGCTTCAGCTACAGCGTGTACGTATTTTGCACCAGCTACAGCGCCAAGAACTTGTGCGCCTTGACCTTCAAGTTTAACGCCTTTACCTGCGAAGAATGCAGCGCCGCCGTTAGAGAACTGAACAACTACTGGAGCTTTAACTTTAGCAGCTGCTTCTAGTACTGCGTTTACAGAGTCAGTACCAACAACGTTTACAGCAGGAAGAGCAAATTTGTTTTCTTTTGCTACTTCAAATACTTTCTGTACGTCATCGCCAGAAATCACACCAGGTTTTACAAAATCGAAGATCTTAGACATGGAAATAGTCCTATTTATTCTATCGTTTTAAGATTAAAAAACTTAAGTTTAAAAACTTGCAATCGTTTGCTCACAACTTATGCCATTCTAGCAAAAAAGTGTGATATGCAGCAAACGTTAAAAGGCGAGATTCACATCTCGCCTTTCTAAATCAATTATGCTTTAGCACGCTCTTCAAGCATTGCTACTGCAGGAAGTACTTTACCTTCAACGAATTCAAGGAAAGCGCCACCGCCAGTAGAGATGTAAGAAACGTCAGCTTTGATACCGAACTTATCGATAGCTGCTAGCGTGTCACCACCACCTGCTACAGAGAAACCTGCAGACTCAGCGATTGCTTTAGAGATACCAGCTGTACCCGCTTCGAAGTTCTTGAATTCGAATACGCCTACAGGGCCGTTCCAAAGGATTGTTTTCGCGTTGCCGATGATTTCAGCTAGTGCCGCAGTTGAATCTGGACCAAGGTCGAAGATCATGTCGTCGTCTTGAACTTCAGAAACGTGCTTGATTTCAGCTTCTGCGTTTTCGTCGAATGCTTTAGCACATGCAACGTCAGTTGCTACTGGGATAGCACACTCTTTCATTAGCTTTTGAGCCGTTTCAACTAGGTCAGCTTCGTATAGAGACTTACCTACGTTGTGGCCTTCAGCAGCGATGAATGTGTTCGCGATACCACCACCAACAACAAGCTGGTCAGCAATTTTAGAAAGAGATTCTAGAACTGTTAGTTTAGTAGAAACCTTAGAACCACCAACGATAGCCACTAGTGGGCGAGCTGGGTTGTCCATTGCTTTACCAAGCGCTTCAAGCTCAGCAGCTAGAAGAGGGCCAGCACATGCTACAGGAGCGTAAGTACCAACACCGTGTGTAGAAGCTTGAGCACGGTGAGCTGTACCGAATGCATCCATTACGAAAATGTCACATAGTGCAGCGTATTGCTTAGAAAGCGCTTCTTCGTTCTTCTTTTCGCCTTTGTTAAAGCGAACGTTTTCAAGAACAACAAGTTCACCAGCGTTTAGCTCTAGGCCGTTTACGTAATCTTTAGCTAGTTTAACTTCGCAGTCTAGTGCGTCGTTTAGGTAGTTAACTACAGGAGCTAGAGAGAACTCTTCGTTGTATTCGCCTTCAGTAGGACGACCAAGGTGAGAAGTAACCATTACCTTTGCGCCAGCTTCTAGGCAAAGTTTGATAGTTGGTAGAGATGCAAGGATACGTGCATCTGAAGTTACTTTACCGTCTTTTACTGGTACGTTTAGGTCAGCACGGATAAATACGCGTTTACCTGCAAGTTCCAGGTCAGTCATCTTGATCACAGACATGATTTGTCCTCTCAAATTTAAATAAATATAAAGTTTTGGAAACTCAGCAACCCTGCTAAGCCTATAAATTATTCAACTGGTAATTCTTTCACTACCAATAATATGTGGACTCTTAGTATTTATTTCAAGCTAAAAAATAAATAATCCGCACATTTGCTTCTAGGTCTTACTTCTTGCCTTCAGAAGCTTGCATTGCAAGAACCGTATCCAGCATTCGGTTCGCAAAGCCCCATTCATTGTCACACCACACTAGCATTTTAACTAAGTGGCCGTTGCTCACTCGAGTTTGTGAACCATCAACGATTGCGCTATGGGGATCGTGATTAAAGTCGATGGAAACGAGCGGCGCTTCAGTATAGTCAACTATATTGTGTAATGTACACTGGGATGCATTAACAATGGTTTGATTTACGTCATTAACTTTCACATTTGCATTAATTGTGACACTTAAATCCATCGCTGTTACGTTTACCGTCGGCACACGCACAGATATAGCTTCAAATTTGTTGGAAAATTTCGGGAAGATTCTTTCAATACCTTTATGCAACTTGGTATCGACAGGAATGATCGATTGGCTTGCCGCTCGAGTACGACGCAAATCGCTGTGGTACGCATCGATAACTTGTTGATCATTCATTGAAGAGTGAATAGTTGTAATAGTACCGGACTCAATGCCAAAGGCGTCATCAAGAACCTTAATGATAGGAACAATACAGTTGGTGGTGCATGAACCATTGGAAACGATTCGGTGGCCCGCTTCAATGGTATCGTGATTCACACCATAGATAATGGTGTTATCGAGGTCATTGGCACCAGGGTGAGAAAACAGTACCTTTTTTGCCCCAGCAGCAATGTGCGCTAGGCCGTCATCTCGGCAACCATAAACACCGGTACAGTCGAGAACAATATCCACTTCTAGGTCACGCCAAGGCAACAGCTCAATATCAGCAAGATGTAAGATACGAATGGTATCGAACTCACCTTTATCTTCCGCACCAATGCCGTGATGGACATAGATGTGCTCTTGATCGTTGGAGATTTTCTTGCCGAAGCGGCCGTGACTAGTGTCGTACTGCAATAGATGAGCCATAGCGTCAGGCTGAGCAAGCTCATTAACAGCTACTACTTTGATTTGTTGGCTTTTGCCACTTTCATAGACAGCGCGTAATACATTACGCCCTATTCTTCCAAATCCGTTTATCGCGACTTTTAGCATATTTCCGTACATCTAACCAAAATTTCGTGCAACAGATGATAACTGAATCCTACCCAAAAGGCATTACTTGAATAACCCCGTTTAGTTAGGACAGGTTAATCTGTTGCTTGTAGAGATAAGCCTAGAAGAAACAAATCCCAGATACAAAAAACCGAGCTCAGCGCTCGGTTTTTCCTTCATTTAACTGTTAGCACAGGCCATCAGTCAATGATTAAGCAAGAAGCTCTTTCGCTGTGTTTACTACGTTTTCAGTAGTGAAACCGAACATCTTGAATAGCTCACCTGCTGGTGCAGATTCGCCGAACGTTGTCATACCGATGATCTTGCCACCGAAGCCAACGTATTTGTACCAGAAGTCAGCGATGCCAGCTTCTACTGCGATACGCGCTGTAACATCAGATGGAAGTACAGACTCACGGTATTCAGCGTCTTGCTTGTCGAATGCGTCAGTTGCAGGCATAGATACTACGCGTACAGCTTTACCTTCAGCGGTTAGTTGTGCAGCAGCTTCAACTGCAAGCTCAACTTCAGAACCAGTTGCAATGATGATTAGCTCTGGCTTGCCTTCACAATCTTTCAGGATGTAACCACCCTTAGCGATGTTAGCAACTTGCTCAGCATTACGATCTTGTTGTGCAAGGTTTTGACGAGAGAAGATAAGTGCAGAAGGACCATCTTTACGCTCAATAGCCAGTTTCCAAGCCACTGCAGATTCAACTTGGTCACATGGACGCCATGTGCTCATGTTTGGAGTCAGACGTAGAGAAGCGATCTGCTCAACCGGTTGGTGAGTAGGGCCATCTTCGCCTAAGCCGATAGAATCGTGCGTGTAAACTTGGATGTTCTGAACTTTCATCAGAGCAGCCATACGCATTGCGTTACGCGCGTATTCCATGAACATTAGGAACGTTGCGCCGTATGGCACGAAACCACCGTGCAGAGCGATACCGTTCATGATAGCCGTCATACCGAATTCACGTACACCGTAATGGATGTAGTTGCCAGAAAAGTC
The DNA here is from genome assembly GCF_041474215.1 of Vibrio sp. 10N.222.52.C12. Classification (NCBI taxonomy): domain Bacteria; kingdom Pseudomonadati; phylum Pseudomonadota; class Gammaproteobacteria; order Vibrionales; family Vibrionaceae; genus Vibrio; species Vibrio sp. 10N.222.52.C12. The sequence continues at coordinate 20,797 of NZ_JBFRTR010000103.1, read as the reverse complement.
AGTTGCTTCAAGAGACTTAGAACCAGACCACATAGTCAGGTTAGAAGGCGCAAGGTCAGCAGAGCCGCCCATGAATTCTGGAAGCATTTGACCAAACGCTTCTAGTGCGTTTTGAGATGCTTTACGTGAAGCGATGTTTGCTGGGTTAGCTTGAAGATCAGCAATGATTGCGTTTGCTTTCTCTTCCCACTCAGCGGGTAGCTCGCCGTTAGTACGACGTTTGAATTCAGCTGCTAGCTCTGGGTAAGCCGCTGCGTATGCGTCAAACTTCGCGTTCCACGCTGCTTCTTTCGCTGCGCCTGCTTCTTTCGCATTCCACTCAGCTGCGATATCTGCTGGGATTTCGAAAGGACCGTGTTCCCAACCCAATGCTGCTTTAGTTGCTGTGATTTCATCAGCGCCTAGTGGAGCACCGTGACAGTCATGCGTACCCGCTTTGTTTGGAGAACCAAAACCGATGATAGTTTTAGTACAGATAAGCGTTGGACGAGGATCCGCTTTAGCCGCTTCAATCGCTGCGTTGATAGCATCAGAGTCGTGACCATCTACTGCTGGGATTACGTGCCAACCGTATGCTTCAAAACGCTTAGGTGTATCGTCAGAGAACCAACCTTCAACTTCACCATCGATAGAGATGCCGTTGTCATCCCAGAAAGCAACCAGCTTACCAAGACCTAGCGTACCTGCTAGAGAACATGCTTCGTGAGAGATACCTTCCATCAGACAGCCATCACCCATGAATGCATAAGTGTAGTGGTCTACGATGTCGTGGCCTTCTTTGTTGAACTGTGCCGCCAGTGCTTTCTCAGCCATTGCCATACCAACAGCGTTAGTGATGCCTTGACCTAGAGGACCAGTCGTTGTTTCGATACCAGGAGCGTAACCGTACTCAGGGTGACCTGGAGTCTTAGAGTGCAGTTGACGGAAGTTTTTAAGATCTTCAATTGAAAGCTCGTAACCTGCTAGGTGAAGCAGAGAGTAAATCAGCATTGAGCCGTGGCCGTTAGACAGGATAAAACGGTCGCGGTCAGCCCATTCTGGGTTTGCTGGGTTGTGGTTCAAGTGGCCACGCCAAAGAACCTCAGCGATGTCAGCCATGCCCATAGGTGCGCCTGGGTGGCCTGAATTTGCTTGTTGAACACCGTCCATGCTAAGTGCGCGGATTGCATTGGCTAGATCTTTACGAGAAGGCATGTCTGCTCCTGGATACATAAGCGATTTAAAAAAGAGATAATTGCTAAAGTTTTCATTTTTATTAGCGCGGGTATTCTCTCAAACGACTATTGCGACTGCAAACGTTTTACTGGCATTTTAACGGTCATTTTTCGCAATTTTCGAACATTTACATCACTTGGCAGTGGCTTATCTCGATCGATACGCAAACGATTAGTTATGACATATCATAAAAAAGAGCTTGTAATTCGACCGCTGGAATTTAGAATAGCCGTCTAGATGTAGAAACACCTACAAAATATACTGTATTTAATGGCGGCGCTTCCTAGCTTGCGACGCCATAAACTATTTACACCAAAAACTAAAAGTGGAGCTCTCATGGCTAAGCACCTATTCACTTCTGAATCTGTTTCAGAAGGCCATCCAGATAAAATTGCAGACCAAATCTCTGATGCTGTTCTTGATGCCATCTTGGAACAAGATCCAAAAGCACGTGTTGCTTGTGAGACTTACGTTAAAACCGGCATGGTTATGGTTGGCGGTGAAGTAACAACGTCTGCATGGGTTGATATCGAAGAAATCACTCGTGAAACAGTACGTGAAATTGGTTACGTTCATTCTGACATGGGCTTTGACGCTGACTCTTGTGCTGTTTTAAACACAATTGGTAAGCAGTCTCCAGACATCAACCAAGGTGTTGATAAAGAAGACCCTAAAGAGCAAGGCGCAGGCGACCAAGGCATCATGTTTGGTTACGCGACTAACGAAACTCCTATCCTAATGCCAGCTCCAATTACTTACTCTCACCTTCTTGTTAAGAAGCAAGCTGAAGTACGTAAGAGCGGTAAGCTTGACTTCCTTCGCCCAGATGCGAAATCTCAAGTTACTTTCCAATACGACCAAGGTAAGATCGTTGGTATCGATGCTGTTGTTCTTTCTACTCAACACTGTGATTCAGTAACAACGCCTGACCTACGCGAAGCAGTAATGGAAGAAATCATCAAGCCAGTACTTCCTGCTGAGTGGATCAACAAAGATACTAACTTCTTCATCAACCCAACAGGCCGTTTCGTAATCGGTGGCCCAATGGGTGACTGTGGTTTAACTGGTCGTAAGATCATCGTTGATACCTACGGCGGCGCAGCTCGTCACGGTGGCGGTGCATTCTCAGGTAAAGATCCATCAAAAGTTGACCGTTCTGCAGCTTACGCAGCACGTTACGTTGCGAAAAATATCGTTGCTGCTGGTATGGCTGACCGTTGTGAGATTCAACTGTCTTACGCTATCGGTGTTGCTGATCCAACATCTATCATGGTTGAAACGTTCGGTACTGAGAAAGTAGCACACGAAATCATCATTGAAGCTGTTCGTCAAAACTTCGACCTACGTCCATACGGCCTTCAAGAGATGCTGAACCTTCTTCAGCCTATCTACAAGCAAACTGCTGCATACGGTCACTTCGGTCGTGAAGAGTTCCCTTGGGAAGCGACTGACAAAGCAGCAATCCTTGCGGACTTCGCTGGCCTAAAATAATTTAGCCACTGCGATGTGTTCCTTTAAAGCCCTTACTGCTTAGTAAGGGCTTTATTTTTATGTACTTACCGAACTTTCACTCACAATACCCTTCCCTAACGCCCTTCTTTACCGTTAACCACTTAGTATAAAAAGCCGCTGATAATTTGTGTTTTCTAGCACTACTGACAATAGTTAAGGTAACTCCTAGGCGATCAAGCTCACATTTAACTTAAATTAATTCAGTCTGATAACGCTCGTTAAATGCACGCTAGAACAATAACTGGGATGACAAAGAGCAATTTAGCTCAACACCATAACTCTCACACAAGCCACATCGATGAGCCTTATGGAATTATAACTAGGACGTTATTTAACTAGGGGGATCTATGCCTCGTACCGCGCACCCATCCGAACTGAACGATAAAAAACACAAGGTCAGCGATAAGGATTACGCTCGCACCATTCCTTGCAACCAAATCAGTATTTCCGCACCCTTTCATTGGTTGTCGCTTGCTCTGCATGACTTAGTAAGAATGCCATTAATCAGCGCATTTTACGGATTGTGCTTTATGGGAGCGGCAATTGCGATTGTTCAACTTGTCCAATGGCAAGGAACACACTTAGTCGTGATGCCAAGCCTGATCGTGTACATGCTGATAGGGCCGTTTCTTGCCCTAGGCTTGTATGACGCAGCTTGGGAAAGAGAAAAAGGCCATAACGCCAGCCTACTGCACTCAATGAAAGCCATCACTCGCAACTCGACCCACCAATGGGCCTTTGCGATTGTGTTGATGGTTGCGATGATATTCTGGATGCGTATCGCTGCGTTATTGCACGCGCTCTACCCTTCAGTGCAAGGCGCACCATTGGCTGAGTTCGCTCCCTTCTTAATTACGGGTTCTGTGATTGGTTTTGTCATCGCAAGCCTCATATTTAGCATCTCAGCATTTTCAATTCCGTTAATGATGGAGAGACGCGTTGATGTGATGAGTGCGATTTTCACTAGCTTTAATGCCGTGAAATCGAACATTCCTGCAATGGTGGTTTGGGCAAGTATTATTTGTGCCGGTATTCTGGTGGGTTTTGCCACCTACGGCATCGGAATGATCGTCACCATGCCGCTACTTGGTTATGGTACATGGCACGCTTATCACGAGATCATTAAGAAAAAACATCACGTGTAAAGCATCGCTAGATCAAAAAGCAATGTTATGATGAGGCCTTGGCTTAAACGCTGAGGTCTTTTATTTGGAGTTAACAACGTTTGTCTTACACCCCGCAACAACATCGAGCAAATAAGAAATTGGCCGAGTGCCTAGCTATCGCAAATCAACATTTCTCTCGTGAATTTCCACACCCAACTATCACCTTCAAGTTAAGAGGTAAAGCAGCGGGAAAGGCCTACCTTCAGCTCAACGAAATTAAGCTCAACCACGTACTATTTTCTGAAAATGAAGACGCCTTCATCAACGAAGTTGTGCCGCATGAGCTCGCACACCTAATCACGCATCAGGTTTTCGGACGTGTTAGGCCTCACGGAAACGAGTGGAAATACGTGATGGAAAAGGTATTCAACGTTCCAGCCAAAACAACTCACAGCTTTGAAATAGCTTCAGTTCAAGGGAAAACCTTTGAATATCGATGTGAGTGCACCACTTACCCATTATCAATCAGACGACACAATAAAGTGCTTCGAAATCAATCGACCTATCGCTGCCAGCTGTGCAATCAAACCTTATCCTTCACAGGCACACAGCTCAGCTAAAGTCCTAGACTCGCACCTATTCGATTTGGTAACCCCATCCTTTTTATTTCAGAAAGCAACACTCGATTAAGTTGATGATAGAAATGTAATGGAGAAACTCATCCTTTGAGTGCTAGACTGATGTTTATCATACTTTTATCAGTCTTTTTCTATGCAAAAACTCACCATCAAAGCATTTGGCCTACCTGTGTCTTTTTACTTATCAATAGTATTTGGCCTACTGGTAACCCAAAGCGTTTTCGCCGCACCACCGAGCTCATTCTCCAAAGCAAAAAGAGAAGCGGTGAAGATTTATCTCGACCACCCGACTTCATTTTATTGTGGTTGTGACATTACATGGAAGGACAAAAAGAAAGGGATTCCCGACCTTGACGGCTGTGGTTATCAAGTCCGAAAACAACAAAAGCGAGCGAGTCGAATTGAGTGGGAACACGTGGTTCCAGCTTGGCAATTCGGCCACCAGCGTCAGTGCTGGCAAGATGGCGGGCGCAAGAACTGCACTCGCAATGACAAAGTATTCAAGTCCATGGAAGCCGATCTCCACAACCTAACGCCAGCTATCGGTGAAGTAAATGGTGACCGTTCGAACTACAACTTCAGCCAGTGGAATGGAATGGATGGCGTGAGCTATGGTCAGTGCGAAATGCAGGTCAACTTCAAGCAGCGTAAAGTTATGCCGCCAGACAGAGCAAAAGGCTCTATCGCGCGTACTTACCTTTACATGAGCCAAGAGTATGGTTTCAAACTATCTAAGCAACAAACCAACCTAATGATGGCGTGGAACAAGCAATTTCCTGTCGACAAGTGGGAATGTACTCGTGATGAGCGAATCTATGCCATCCAAGGTAATCACAACCCATTTGTTTACCCTGCTTGTAAATAACGTCGCTCGTACAATCAACATTCCTAACTATCTCAAACAAGAGTTTCAGAATTGCCCCTGAAACTCTTGCTCTACCCTTGTTTTTTCAACTAAAAGCATCCATGTTAGGCAGAGACAAAATACCCAAATGAACATATTTATAGGTTTACCAGCATGAGAATCCCTCGTATTCATCACCCAGAACGCATTCATCAGTTAGGTTCACTCGCTTTAGGCGAAGATGCCGCGGGTCATGTTGGTCGTGTCCTTCGCATGAAAGAAGACCAAGAAGTCCTTCTATTTGATGGCAGTGGCGCTGAATTCCCTGCGACGATAGCCGAAGTATCAAAGAAAAATGTCACCGTTAATGTTTCTGAACGCATCGAACGCAGCAGCGAATCTCCGTTAGACTTACATTTAGGCCAAGTGATTTCACGTGGCGACAAAATGGAGTTCACGATTCAGAAATCGGTTGAGCTTGGTGTGAACACCATTACCCCTTTAATTTCAGAGCGCTGTGGCGTTAAGCTTGATACAAAACGCTTCGAGAAAAAACTCGCACAGTGGCAAAAGATTGCTATCGCGGCGTGTGAACAGTGTGGCCGCAATACGGTTCCAGTCATTCGCCCTATCATGCAACTTGAAGAGTGGTGTAGCGAACCGAGTGAAGCATTAAAGCTGAACTTACATCCTCGTGCAAAATACTCAATTAATACCCTTCCAGAACCTATCAGTAAGGTACGCCTATTGATCGGCCCTGAAGGTGGCTTGTCGGCTGAAGAAATCGGCATGACAGAACAATACAAATTTGAAGAGACGCTACTCGGCCCACGTGTACTTCGTACCGAAACAGCAGCTCTAACCGCAATTACTGCCTTACAAGTCCGTTTTGGCGATCTAGGCTAGGAGAAAAAAATGATCAAACTTGGCATCGTAATGGATCCAATTTCATCCATTAACATCAAAAAAGACTCTAGCTTTGCCATGATGCTTGAAGCTCAGCGTCGTGGTTACGAAATCCATTACATGGAAATGGATGATCTACATTTAGATCAAGGCGTAGCCATTGCTGACACTAAGGTTGTTGAACTAAAAGAAGATCCAAACGGTTGGTACGAGTTCAAATCAGAACAGACTATCGCGCTATCCGATTTAGATGCGGTACTAATGCGTAAAGATCCTCCGTTTGATACTGAGTACATCTACGCAACTTACATTCTTGAGCGTGCTGAAGAGAACGGCGCACTGATCGTCAACAAACCACAAAGCCTACGTGACTGTAACGAGAAGTTGTTCACGGCATGGTTCCCTGAACTGACACCGACCACCATCGTGACTCGTAAAGCTGAAAAAATTAAAGCGTTCCGAGAAGAACACGGCGACGTGATTCTAAAACCACTTGATGGCATGGGCGGCGCGTCTATCTTCCGTGTGAAAGAAGGCGATCCAAACGTATCAGTTATTATTGAAACCTTGACCAACCACGGTCAGAACTACGCAATGGCACAAACTTTTGTTCCAGACATCAGCAATGGTGATAAGCGTATTCTTGTGGTTGACGGTGAGCCAATGCCTTACTGTCTAGCGCGTATTCCTGCAAAAGGGGAAACTCGAGGTAACCTTGCTGCTGGCGGTACAGGTGAAGCTCGTCCTCTAAGTGAAACAGACTGGGCTATCGCAAGAGCAGTTGCTCCAGCACTGAAAGAGAAAGGCTTAATCTTTGTTGGGCTTGATGTTATCGGCGACAAGCTGACTGAAATTAACGTGACTAGCCCTACTTGTATCCGTGAAATTGAAGCCGCTTTTGATATTTCAGTTACAGGTAAATTAATGGATGCAATTGAGCGTCGCGTTAACGCTAAATAGCCTAAACTAAAGAAAGCCTTAGCTATTCGAAAACACAGAAATATCTAGGCAAAGAACAATGAGCGGCTTTACGCCGCTCTTTTTCCTTTACTGGGAACACACTGGCAGGAGGCTCTATGAATTTAACGAACCACTTTCTGGTTGCTATGCCCGGAATGAAAGACCCATACTTTCAAAATTCGGTGATTTACCTTTGTGAGCACAATGACGAAGGCGCGATGGGTTTGATGATCAACGCCCCTATTGATGTCACTGTCGGTAGCATGCTTAAGCAAGTTGAGGTTGATTCTGATCAGCCAAAACCCAACCAAGCAAGTCTTGATAAGCCTGTATTGAATGGTGGACCGGTCGCAGAAGACCGTGGATTTATTTTGCACAAACCTAAAGGCAGCTATCAATCCAGCATCAACATGACAGATCAAATCTCGGTGACGACTTCAAAAGATATCTTGATGGTGTTGGGCACAGAAGATGAGCCGATGAATTATTTAGTCGCACTTGGGTATGCAGGATGGGAACCGGGACAACTGGAAACCGAACTGACCGAGAACTCATGGTTAACCGTTGAAGCCGATCCGAAGGTCATCTTCGATACACCGATTTCTGACCGCTGGAAAGTCGCCGTGCAGATGTTAGGAATAAATGCGGCTCAGCTTTCAGCAGACGCTGGCCACGCCTAGTTCAAATCAGCTAAATAAAATAAACAGACACTCTCAAACACAGATAAATTTGGAAACCCCATGTCACGAACAATTATGGCATTTGACTACGGTACAAAAAGTATCGGCAGTGCGATAGGACAAGAAATCACGGGCACCGCAAGCCCTCTAAAAGCTTTTAAAGCCAAAGATGGCATCCCAAATTGGGACGATATCGAAAAACAAATTAAGGAGTGGCAGCCGAACCTGATTGTAGTCGGCCTTCCTACCGACCTTCATGGTAAAGACTTAGCAACCATTACACCTAGAGCGAAGAAGTTCGCTAACCGCCTTAAAGGACGATTTGGTGTCGATGTTGAACTACATGATGAAAGACTCTCGACCACAGAAGCAAGAGCCGACCTTTTTGAAATGGGCGGCTATAAAGCGCTAAGCAAAGGCAATGTCGATAACCAGTCTGCAGTCGTCATTTTAGAGAGCTGGTTTGAAGCACAATATTCATAACGAAAATTAAGAGCTCAAAGATTAAACTCCTTTGTGATCCTATAATGATATTACGACGTAATGTCGAAGCAATTCATTATTAGGTAAGTGGGAGTTCACATGAAAATTTTTCTAGCAATCTTCGTAGCTCTAGCAATATCAGCATGCAGTTCGACAAGCTCCAATAATGCAGGTTATATGAATCATACTTCGACTGACGCAGACGTAATCAGCGAGCCTAAGAACAAGAAGCGTTGATAATACAGACGCAGTCGAACGATGAATATGATGAACGCCTGATTTTAACCTAGAATCAAATCAGGCGTTTTTTATCACCCCATATCTATCTTCACACCAGCCAACGCCCCAGTTCCGTAGTCGTCATCACCACGTCTAGTTTTGAGCATTAAGCGCAAGTCATTAGCAGAATCGGCACTGTGGAACGCATCCTCTTCGCTGATCTTGCCTGCTATCACTAAATCATACAAAGCTTGGTCAAAGGTCTGCATACCTATCTCTTTCGATTTAGCCATGGTTGCTTTCAGTTCGTGTAGTTCACCACGACGAATCAAGTCAGAAACACGAGGGCTATTCAGCAGAATCTCGAATACACCATGACGCCCGCTGCCATTCTTGTCGCGAATGAGTTGCTGAGCGACGACACCACGCAGGTTCATCGATAGGTCAAACAAGAACTGTTCTTTCTGCTCTTTCGGCACCAAATGAAGAATACGCTCTAGCGCTTGGTTAGCGTTATTGGCGTGCAAGGTTGCCATACACAAGTGACCCGTTTCAGCAAAGGTCATCGCGTATTCCATGGTCTCACGGCTACGGATTTCGCCAATCAAGATCATGTCTGGTGCTTGGCGTAGCGAGTTCTTAAGCGCGACTTCGTAACTCTCGGTGTCGAGCCCGACCTCACGCTGCGTCACGATGCACTTTTTATGTTCGTGCACAAATTCAATAGGGTCTTCAACCGTCAAGATATGTCCCGAGCGATTGGTGTTGCGATAGCCTGTCATTGCAGCCATTGAGGTCGATTTACCAGAGCCTGTCGCACCAACCACCAGCACAAGTCCGCGCTTAGCTATTGATAGGTCCTGTAGTACATCAGGAAGCTTTAGTTGCTCAAAGGTTGGGATGTTAGTCTCGATACGTCGAATGACCGCTCCAGGTAGCTCTCGCTGAAAGAATGCACTGACACGAAAACGACCAAAGTCACGCACAATCGCAAAATTAGCCTCACGCGTTTGCTGATATTCATCACGTCGGTCTTGTTCCATCATCGCATCAAGTAATTGAGCAACTTGAGCCGCATTCAGCTTCTCTCCTTGGGGGCGTAATTCACCATCCACACGAAAAAGGATTGGCGCATCAACCGTGATATAAAGATCCGATGCCTTTTGAGAAAGCATTCCCTCAAGGATTTGATTCAATTCCATTGTGTCCACCTTGATTAAAACATTGAGGTTTCAATTTCGATCTTTTTCTCGACCTCTTCCGAATCAACCAAGCCCTGCGCCATCAGCTGCTTCGCATTTTGTTCCATGGTCTGCATGCCGTGCGCTGCGCCCGTTTGAATGATCGAGTACATCTGAGCGACCTTATCTTCACGAATCAAGTTTCTGATCGCCGGTGTTGCCATCATGATTTCATGACACGCCACACGACCACCACCAACACGCTTTAGCAGCTTCTGGGCTATCACCGAGCGCAGTGATTCAGACAACATCGAACGAACCATATCTTTATCGCTACCTGGGAACACATCGATAATACGGTCGATCGTTTTAGCCGCAGAACTGGTGTGCAGAGTACCAAAGACCAAGTGACCCGTTTCTGCTGCGGTTAACGCTAAGCTAATCGTCTCTTGGTCACGAAGTTCACCAACCAGAATCACGTCTGGGTCTTCACGTAAGGCACTGCGCAGTGCCGCTTTAAAACTGTGAGTATCACGGTGAACTTCACGCTGGTTGACTAGGCATTTATTATTGGTGTGAACGAATTCAATCGGGTCTTCAATCGTCAGAATATGCTTATTGTGGTTGCGATTTACGTAATCAACCATCGCCGCAAGAGTCGTTGATTTACCAGAGCCAGTTGGACCAGTGACGAGCACTAACCCTTTTTCGTAGTTAGCAATCCTTTCGAAGATCTCAGGTGCACCTAACTGATCTAAAGTCGGGATTTCGACAGGGATAGTTCGAAAGACAGCTGAGCAGCCACGGGCTTGGTTAAACGCATTAACACGAAAGCGACCAACATTGGGTAATTCAAAAGAGAAGTCGACTTCCAGTTTTTCTTCAAACTCGCCGCGTTGTGAATCGCTCATGATCTCAAAAACCAAACGATGCACATCAGCATGACTCAAAGCTGGGATTCCAAGCTTCCTTACTTCACCATCTATACGTACCATTGGAGATACACCCGCAGAAAGATGTAGATCTGACGCGTTATGCTTTACACTAAAATCTAGTAACTCAGTGATATCCATTTATTTTCCCTTAAGTAAAGTCAGCTATGAGTAGTATTCAACAAAATATAGAACAAATCACCTCACAGATTCGTAGTGCTGAGCAAAAGTGCGGACGAGCTCCAGAGTCCGTGCAACTTTTAGCCGTCAGCAAAACTAAACCTATTGATGCGATTCTAGAAGCCGCACTCGGAGGCCAAGTTGCCTTTGGTGAAAACTATGTTCAAGAAGGTGTAGATAAAGTAAAACACTTTTCAGAACAACATTCTAACCTAAATTTAGAGTGGCATTTTATTGGTCCAATTCAATCCAATAAAACCCGCCCAATCGCGGAAAGCTTTCAATGGGTGCATTCCGTCGATCGCGATAAGATCGCACAAAGGCTTAATGATCAACGACCAAGCGAACTTCCACCTTTGCAAGTGTTGATTCAGGTAAACACCAGTGGTGAAGAGTCCAAATCTGGAACCTCAGAAGAGACAGTTTTTGCACTCGCGGAGTTGATTTCATCGCTCCCCAACCTCACCTTAAGAGGATTGATGTCGATTCCTGCAAACGTATCTGACTATCAATCTCAGCTTAATGCATTTTCTCAACTGGCAGAGCTTAAAGACAAGCTAGCCGCGAAGTATTCAGACATTGATACCCTTTCGATGGGGATGAGTGGTGATATGGATGCAGCAGTTGAGGCTGGCAGCACCATGGTTCGTATTGGAACAGCTATTTTCGGCGCTCGTGATTACGCGAAATAGCCGTAGTAAGTAACGACAAGTACAAGTATTGATACCGCTTCGCCTTATCCGCGCAGCGACACGCTCAGGATTTTATATATGGTACATAAGAACATCGCCTTTATTGGGGCGGGAAACATGGTTCGCTCAATTGTAGCTGGCTTAGTTGCTAGTGGTTACCCAGCGCAAAAGATTACTGCGACAGCACCTTCAGAAACCAGAAGGCTGCCGTTAGAACAAGAATACGGCATCAATACCACCAGCGATAATATTGCAGCAGCAGAGCAAGCAGACGTTGTTGTGTTATCCGTGAAGCCACAAATGATGGCTGATGTATGTAAACCCTTACAAGATATCGACTTCAGCAACAAACTGGTTATCTCAATTGCCGCGGGTATTAATGCGAATCGACTTAATGAGATGTTAAACTGCCAACTGAACCTTGTTCGTGTGATGCCAAACACGCCATCACTGCTTGGTAAAGGGATGAGTGGTCTTTATGCCGATGCAACTGTCAGCCAAGATGATAAAGACTTTACTTCTCAGCTGATGCAAGCTGTTGGTGAAGTAAGTTGGGTTGAACAAGAGTCTGGAATCAACAACATCATTGCGGCGGCGGGTAGCGCTCCGGCTTACTTCTTCCTGTTTATGGAAGCGATGCAAGCTGAAGCAATCAAGCAAGGTTTTGACCAAGAAACCGCTCGTAAGCTAGTGCAGCAGTCTGCATTAGGCGCGGCAGAGATGGTGGTAGCAAACCCTGATACTGAATTATCAACACTGCGTGAACAAGTGACATCAAAAGGCGGTACGACCGCAGAAGCACTGCGCACGTTTAACGAACATCAACTATCAGACATCGTAGCAAAAGCCATGCAAGCGGCGGTTGCTCGAGCTGAAGAGATGGAAAAACTGTTTTAGTACCAATCAAGGTAAACAAGCATTTTGCCGCTCTGGTTATATCTAAGCGGCAAGTAAATCCGAAAAAGGAAACAATATGAACTCGATGAGCTTTCTGATCTCGACCGTTTTTGATCTTTACATCATGGTTGTGATCTTGCGTATCTGGCTACAAGCATCACGTGCAGATTTCTACAACCCATTCTCACAATTCATCGTAAAAGCGACACAGCCGGTTGTTGCCCCGCTACGCCGAGTGATTCCATCAATCGGCAGCCTTGATCTGGCAACCGTTGTTTTCGCTTATGTGCTGTGTGTACTTAAGTTCGTTGCTCTAAACCTGATTATCTCTGGCGGCGCTGCCGTTTTCGATATTAGCTTCCTAATTTTTGGTGCACTGTCTCTGCTCAAAGCGGCTGGTGGTTTGATCTTCTGGGTTCTACTTATCCGTGCAATCCTAAGCTGGGTAAGCCAAGGTCGTAGTCCAATCGAGTACGTATTCCATCAACTGACTGAACCAATGCTAGTGCCTATCCGCCGTATCCTTCCGGACATGGGTGGTTTCGACCTAAGCGTACTGGTTCTGTTCATTGTTCTGCAATTTGCGAACTTCCTAATGGGCGACATGATTGGCCCTATTTGGTATCAGCTATAATTCAAGTACAAACATCAGGTACTTTGACGATGCCAAAAGCGGTTTGGGCCGAGGAAGACGATATTCTTCTTAGGCTCTATATCCAACCCAAGGCAAGCCGCGATAAAATCGTTGGCTTACACGGAGAGGAACTGAAAATTGCCATTACTGCACCACCGGTTGATGGCAAAGCCAATGCCCATTTAGCGAAATACCTTGCGAAACAGTTTAAGGTCGCAAAAGGGCAAATTAAGATAGAAAAGGGAGAACTCGGTAGGCACAAGCAAGTTCGAATATGCTCGCCAAGCCAAATCCCAACTGAAGTCAAAGCCATCCTATGATGGCTTTTTGCTATTTATTGGAGTCATTATGCGTTTATGGATAACAGCACTACTCACCGCTCTTGTTGCCTTACCGAGCTCAGCAGGACAATTTAAGAACATTAAGGATGTCGAGGTTCATTACTCGGCTTTTAATTCCACGTTCTTAACTGCGCAAGTCGCTAAGCAATACAAACTTAAGCGAAATGGATACTCAGCAATCCTCAACATCAGCGTGTTAGACAAGGCTTCTCTAGGCAAGCCTGCGACAACGGCTAAAATTACCGGAACAGCGAAGAACCTCGTTGGAAACACCCGTACTTTGAAGTTTCGAGAAATCAAAGAAGGCGATGCGATTTATTACCTTGCTGAGTTCCCCGTAACTCACGAAGAAAACATCACCTTCGACATCGATGTGAACGCAGGCCTAAAAGGCACTGGTCCACTGCGTTTCACACAGAAATTCTATATAGAAGAGTAAGCTCAAACCTTACTTTTCATTTATTAACTTATTTAGAGCTACATTCCCATGAGTAAGATTGTTTTAGCAACAGGCAACCAAGGTAAAGTTCGCGAGATGGCAGATATTCTGTCTGAGTTTGGTTTTGACGTTGTCGCGCAAAGTGAATTTAACGTTTCAGAAGTCGCTGAAACAGGAACGACTTTCATTGAAAATGCCATCATCAAAGCTCGCCATGCAGCGAAAGAAACAGGGCTGCCAGCCATTGCTGACGACTCAGGTTTAGAGGTTGATTACTTAAATGGTGCGCCAGGTATCTATTCAGCGCGTTACTCAGGTGAAGGGGCAACCGATAAGCAGAACATCAAAAAACTATTAGATGCGATGCAAGGTGTCGAAACTGAAAAGCGTACTGCGCGTTTCCACTGTGTGTTGGTGCTAATGCGTCACGAGAATGATCCAACACCTCTAGTGTGTCACGGTAAATGGGAAGGTCGTATTCTTACTGAAGAACACGGTGAGAATGGCTTTGGCTACGATCCTGTGTTCTTTGTACCAGAAGATAACTGCGCCTCAGCAGAGCTTGAATCTTCGCGTAAGAAGCAACTATCACACCGTGGTAAAGCGCTTGCGTCACTATTCAAGACTCTCAAGGAGCAAGCTCTGTAATGCACAATGCAGCGCTAATACCACCCGCACTTAGCCTCTATGTACACATCCCATGGTGTGTACAAAAGTGTCCGTATTGTGATTTTAACTCTCACGCTCTGAAAGCCGAGATCCCTGAAAAAGAGTACATCGATGCACTGCTTGAAGATCTCGATACTGATATCGAAAAATATCAGCTCAATGGTATGCCTCGCCCACTGCATTCGATCTTTATTGGTGGCGGTACCCCAAGCCTGTTTTCTCCTGAAGGAATTGGCCGATTGTTACAAGGCATTGAACAGCGCATCCCGTTCAAACCTGAAATAGAAATCACCATGGAAGCCAACCCGGGAACTATCGAAGCTGAGCGTTTTGCAGGTTACCAAAAGGCAGGCATTACTCGAATCTCGGTGGGTGTGCAAAGTTTTGAGCAAGAGAAACTGGAAAGACTTGGGCGTATTCATGGTCAAGATGAAGCGGTAAATGCTGCTCATTTAGCGCATAAGATTGGATTGAATAGTTTCAATTTAGACTTAATGCACGGCTTACCCGAACAGAGTATTGAACAAGCGTTGGCTGATTTGGATAAAGCGATAGAACTCGACCCTCCGCACTTATCTTGGTATCAGCTAACAATAGAACCTAACACCATGTTCTATTACAAAACACCAACGCTGCCTGATGATGATGACCTTTGGGATATCTTCGACCTAGGCCATAAGAAGCTCGCAGACGCAGGGTATGTGCAGTACGAAATTTCAGGCTACAGCAAGCCGGGATATCAGTGCCAACATAACCTCAACTACTGGCGCTTTGGTGACTATCTAGGTATTGGCTGTGGCTCTCATGGCAAGCTGAGCTTTACAGATGGACGCATTGTTCGTACCACTAAGGTTAAGCACCCTAGAGGCTATCTAGCTGCGTACCAAAACATGGTAAAACCTTATCTATCAGATGAATTTGAAGTGCCGAATGAAGACCGCCCTTTTGAATTTTTCATGAACCGCTTTAGGTTAATGGAAGCATGTCCAAAGCAGGATTTCATTGATACGACAGGGCTTGGTTTTGACTCGATTCAAAAAACGATTGAATGGGCAAAAGAGCTAGGCTGCTTGAAGGAAACCGACACTCACTGGCAGATCACTGAAAAAGGAAAGCTGTTTCTCAATGATCTGTTAGAAGCCTTTATGGCAGAAGAAGACGAGTAGTTCGAGATTCGAGATTCGAGAAGCATTGCGTAAGGGTTGGCTTTAGGGTCAACCCTTTTTGTTTTATAGCCCTCTCTCGGAGCGAAGCGTTCTATAGGACAACGTCCGTGCTCGAATCTTTCTCTTAGAAAATAGAACGACCAATTCGCTCTGAAAGCAACTCTAGAGCCTTAGTACCTGCGAGCGAGTTGCCAGAAGGATCAAGCTCTGGAGACCACACCGCAATCGTCATTTCGCCAGGAACGATAGCAATAATACCGCCACCAACGCCCGATTTTCCTGGCATACCAACACGGTAGGCAAACTCACCAGCCCCATCGTACAAGCCACACGTCGCAAGCAAAGCATTCAACTGCTTGGTTTGAACTGGCGTGATGATCTCTTTCTTGGTTTGAACCGACACGCCTTTGTTTGCTAAATAGCTAAAGGTTTTTGCCAAATCCACACACGTCATTTTAAGCGCACAAGCGTGGAAGTAGTTATTCAGAACTGGGATAACATCATTCTCAAAATTACCAAATGAACGCATCAAATAAGCAATGGCAGCATTACGATCGCTGTGCATCATTTCTGAAGCCGCTACCACCTTGTCATACACAATATGAGTATCACCCGATAACTGACGCACAAACTCTAACAAGCGGTGCCTAGGCGCAGACAAGCGGCTTTGTAGTAGGTCTGCAACGACAATTGCCCCCGCATTGATGAACGGGTTGCGGGGAATACCATACTCCATCTCAAGCTGAATCATCGAGTTAAAGGCTTGACCAGAAGGCTCTTTGCCTACTCTTTGCCAAATCTCTTCAGGCTTATATAGCACCATAGCTAGCGTCAGGCTCAAGGCTTTAGAAATAGATTGCACAGAAAATGCTTCTTCAGCATCGCCTGCTTTAATCACCTCACCTTCATTGGTGTATACCGCGATCGCCAGTTTCTGGTTCGATACGCGAGCCAGTGCAGGGATATAATCAGCGACCTTTCCCTGTCCAATTAAAGGACGAACTTCGTCTAAGATCTCGGCCAAAATAGCTTGAGTTGGTTTCATGTGCGCTTACTTCTATATTGTTATTTTTGTAGGGGTGTAACATATACCAATCGTAGTAAATAACTGCTCACTCTAGCTTGTTAAAATGCTCGATAACTGCGTTAGAATTTTTGATTGTAGAGTAACTACTTATCGAAAAATGCTGCCTTGTTCTCAAGCCTTTTTCCTACGCTATTTCTGATCACTTACTTACTGTGATTGGTATTACTTTCTGTCGTTAAGCCTTTACTGAAATAAAAGCCTAAGGACAAAAAAGCCAACATTACAATAATGTTGGCTTTAATCAATCCCATAAAGTGTAGGGGTTAAACCCTAAGTCGGATTACCCTTCACTTAATTTGATTCGAAGTTACTTAGTACGCTTGAACTTAATGTCCCAAACACCATGACCTAAACGGTGGCCACGAGCTTCAAACTTAGTTAGCGGGCGCTCATCCGGACGAGGGATGTAATCACCATCTTCAGCGATGTTTTCGAAGCCTGGAGCTACGTTCATCACTTCAATCATATGTTCTGCGTAGTTTTCCCAGTCTGTTGCCATGTGGAAAACACCAGTATCAAGTTGAAGCTTGCCGCGAACCATCTCTGCAAACTCAGCCTTAACGATACGACGTTTATGGTGACGAGCTTTGTGCCATGGGTCAGGGAAGAACAGTTGCAGAGTATGCAGGCTGCTATCTGGGATCATGTGTTCAAATACTTCTACAGCATCGTGACACATTACACGCAGGTTAGTTACGCCAGCATCGCGAGCTGTACCTAAACACGCACCAACACCCGGGCTATGAACTTCAATACCTAAGAAGTTTTTCTCAGGTGCGTTCTTTGCCATTTCAACCAGTGATGCACCCATACCGAAGCCAATCTCTAGTACAACCGGGTTATCGTTGCCAAATACTTCTTTCCAGTTAAGAAGCTCTGGGTTGTAGTCGATACCCATTGTTGGCCAACATTCATTCATCGCGTTCTCTTGGCCTTTTGTTAAGCGGCCTTCGCGGCGAACAAAGCTACGGATCTTACGAACCAGTTTGCCGTCTTCAGTATATTCGTTAGTGGTCACTTCACTCATTGATTTTTGCCTGCACATTGATTAATCAAAGCGGGGATTATCCAAAGAATTGCCTCCGGTGCAAGTCTTTCCGTGGATAAATTCCCACACAATTTGTCTGTTTTACATCCAACGTTAAGTGTGGTGCAATTTCGCTTCTAATAATAGCAAAGCATAGAGCATGTCGTGACTCCTTTCGCAACCGCCATATTAAAGTGGTATGACGCCTACGGGCGTAAAGAATTGCCTTGGCAACAAAACAAAACCGCCTACACCGTTTGGCTATCTGAAATCATGCTTCAGCAGACTCAGGTTGCTACGGTGATTCCATACTACCAACGCTTCTTAGAACGCTTTCCAACGGTTATCGACCTAGCGAACGCCGAACAAGATGAGGTACTCCACTTATGGACAGGGCTTGGTTATTACGCACGAGCTCGCAATCTACATAAAGCAGCCAAGATCGTTGCTGAGCAATATGGTGGTGAATTTCCGCTGTCTATCGAAGAGATGAACGCGCTACCGGGGATTGGTCGCTCAACAGCAGCAGCCGTCTTATCATCGGTTCATAAACTTCCTCATGCGATTCTTGATGGCAATGTAAAACGAACGCTTGCGAGAAGTTTTGCCGTTGAAGGTTGGCCGGGGCAAAAGAAAGTCGAAAACCAGCTTTGGGAACACGCCGAAGCACATACTCCGAACAAAGATGTCGATAAGTACAACCAAGCAATGATGGACATGGGTGCCATGGTTTGTACCCGTAGCAAGCCTAAGTGCACCTTGTGCCCGATTGAAAGCATGTGTGAGGCCAAGAAGCTCGATAGACAGCTCGACTTCCCTGGCAAAAAGCCTAAGAAAGAAAAGCCAGTAAAAGACACATGGTTTGTGATTCTGTATCACGACAACCAAGTGTGGCTCGAACAGCGCCCTCAATCTGGTATCTGGGGCGGATTGTTTTGTTTCCCTCAAAATGAAAACGCAGAGATCGAACATCAACTAGATCTTCGTTCGATCAAAGACACTCAAACCAATTCGATCAAGACCATGATTGCGTTTAGACACACTTTCAGCCACTACCACTTAGATATCACGCCAGTATTAGTGAAATTAGATAAACAACCAGATTTGATAATGGAAGGGGCTAAAGGTCTCTGGTATAACTTATCAAAACCGGAAGAAATTGGCCTAGCCGCTCCTGTAAAGCAGCTTATTGAGAGCCTACCCTTTGAACTGAACGACGACGTTTGAATCAACGAACGCGATAAGAGGAACCACTATGAGCCGCACTGTATTTTGTGCTCGCCTTCAAAAAGATGCTGAAGGCCTAGATTTTCAACTTTACCCAGGTGACTTAGGTAAGCGTATCTTTGACAACGTGTCTAAAGAAGCTTGGGGACAATGGCAAAGCAAGCAAACTATGCTTATCAATGAAAAGAAGCTAAACATGATGGATCCTGAGCATCGTAAACTTCTTGAAACTGAGATGGTTAACTTCCTTTTTGAAGGTAAAGATGTCGTAATTGATGGCTATACTCCACCAAGCGAATAAGACATTTATTTAAGCAATTTTTAATGACATCATGGTTAACGCTGCGATGTCATTTTTGTATGAGGAACTATGAAAAAGCTAAGTTACTTCCTAACAGCCATGTTATTAACTGGCTGCAGCCGTGAATTTGTCGAAAGCATTTATGATGTCAATTACGAGCCAACCAACCGGTTTGTGAAGAATTTAGCTGAGCTACCCGGACAATTTGAAAAAGATACCGGGGCGCTAGATTCATTAATAGATAGCTTTTCAGGCAACATTCAAAAACGTTGGGGTAGCAGTGAAATCAAGATAGCAGGTAAGAGTAACTATGTGAAATACATAGATAATTACTTAAGTCGTTCAGAAGTGAATTTTAGCCAAGGCCTGATAACGGTGGAAACGGTTTCCTCTACCGAACCGAAAAAACACCTCAAAAATGCGATCATGACGACCCTTTTGACGCCAGATGATCCGGCGCATGTCGATCTATTCTCTTCTAAAAGCATCAAGCTAGAAGGCAAACCTTTCCTCTATAATCAGGTCGTAGACCAAGAAAAAAAGCCCATTCAATGGACTTGGCGAGCGAACCAGTTTGCGGATTACCTGATCGCGAATAACCTAAAAACCAAAGAAGTCGACTTTAAAAAAGCCTACTACGTTGAAATCCCAATGGTGGCCGACCACGCTAGCCAGCGTAGTTATCAATATGCCGACATCGTTCGACGAGCGTCTCAGCGTTATGACATCCCTGAAGATTTAATCTACGCTATCATCAAGACAGAGAGTAGCTTCAACCCGTACGCCGTAAGCTGGGCTAATGCTTATGGTCTTATGCAGGTGGTACCTAAAACCGCTGGTCGAGATGTATTTGAACACGTCAAAAAGAAACCTGGTGAACCAAGCCCTGAGTACTTATTCAATCCAGAAAACAACATTGATGCTGGCACCGCATACTTTTACATCCTTAAAAATCGTTATTTGAAAGACGTAAAAAACCCATTAACGCTTGAATACAGTATGATTTCAGCCTATAACGGCGGTACTGGTGGCGTACTCAATACCTTCAGTAAGGACAGAAAGCGAGCAATGCAAGACTTAAACTCGCTGCAACCGAGCCAAGCCTACTGGGCGCTTACCAAGAAGCATCCAAATAAAGAGTCGCGCCGATACCTCGAAAAAGTAACGCAATTCAAAAAAGAATTTAACCAAGGTAAAACATAACCCTCACTTTTGAATAAAAAAACAACGAACGAACGGTTTTTTTAGTTATTTTCAAAAAAGGAGTTGACGGTTATGCAGA
This sequence comes from Vibrio sp. 10N.222.52.C12, assembly GCF_041474215.1. NCBI lineage: Bacteria > Pseudomonadati > Pseudomonadota > Gammaproteobacteria > Vibrionales > Vibrionaceae > Vibrio > Vibrio sp. 10N.222.52.C12. The sequence goes on along the minus strand of NZ_JBFRTR010000103.1, from coordinate 179 downwards.
AAATCCGTTTAATAGCGCTCCGTTGCCCGGATAGCTCAGTCGGTAGAGCAGAGGATTGAAAATCCTCGTGTCGGTGGTTCGATTCCGCCTCCGGGCACCACAATTTGATTTGTTGGTGTCAACACTCTTTAACAGGGAGTAACAACACGGACAAAAGCATAAAGAATTTAGTGTGCCGA
>NZ_JBFRTR010000102.1:0-385 GCF_041474215.1 Vibrio sp. 10N.222.52.C12 | reverse complement strand
TAAACCCTTGCATACATTCGCTGCGCCAGCTTTGGATTTGCTCTGGAAAAAGACCTTTTTCACGACAATATTGGCTGAGTTCACTTTCTGTCATTGAGTAGGTTTCAGCGACAATGGCAAGTTTAGTTTGAGCTGACCACTGCTCTGATGAAGTGTTGCTATTTGGCACGGCGGCTCCTGAACGTCTGAGTTGCTGGCGCCAATGATACAGGGTCGCAGTGCTAATTCCTTCCTCTTCCGACACTTCTTTAACTGACATTGAATAGGGAGGTAATAGCTTCTTCAATATAGCTTCTTTTCTTTCTACTGAGATACGAGACACAATTACTCTTTATCGCCCAAACTGGTTAAATTTTAACAGTGACATCTACCCTGCCAGATAGGG
>NZ_JBFRTR010000101.1:0-476 GCF_041474215.1 Vibrio sp. 10N.222.52.C12 | reverse complement strand
TGTTTGAAGTTCCAAGGCAGGAGTGCGTCGATATCAGGCTCAGCTTTCGCCAGCTCTTTCATGCACTTGACCATGTAGTCGTAGAGGATAAGACCGTTGGCTTTCGCGGTCTCGATGATGCTGTAAAGCATCGCGCTCGCATCAGCACCGTTTGGTGTGTTAGAGAACAGCCAGTTCTTCCTGCCAATGACCAGTGGTTTAATTGCGCGTTCAGCGCGATTATTATCAATAGATAAGTGACCATCGTCGATATAACGAATGAGTTTAGGCCATTGCCCGAGCGTGTACTTTATTGCTTTGCCTAGTGGGCTAGAGCCTATCACCTTCTGGGTTGTCATCCATTGGTAAAGCTCATCCAGTATCGGCTTGGCAAGCGCTTGACGCTCTGCTTTTCGCTCTTCGGCAGGCGCACCTTTTAAGCGTGATTCTATCCCGTAGAGTTTTTGGATTTTAGCCAGCGCCTTATCAGCCTTGCC
>NZ_JBFRTR010000100.1:0-37464 GCF_041474215.1 Vibrio sp. 10N.222.52.C12 | reverse complement strand
ACCACATTACAGTTAAACGCGATAGCGGTTAGCTTATGCGATACTAGCTCAGTTGGTAGAGCGCAACCTTGCCAAGGTTGAGGTCATCGGTTCGAACCCGATGTATCGCTCCAGCTTTCTTCTAAAAAAGCTAATAAGTACTTTAAACCTCTGTGTTTAAAGGCGACCACAAAGGTCACGCTCTTTCTTTAATGCTGCGAAGCATAATCCCCCAAAAAAGCAAATAATCCTCCATCATGGTGGATATTTTTTTGTCTTAAATTTTTCTTAGCAACTGAAATGCTAGTAAATATCAGGTCTCTGAAGCAGACACTTGAGGTTTTTCACATCTATAAACAGACTTATCCACAAAATGTTAGGTGTGGATAACTTGGTTGATAAAGTTGTTTCAGGCTTAATTCTTTACCTATCCCTAAAAGATCTTTCTTGTTTTCAATATATTAGATGAATTGCAGCGATCGTAACTTGTTGTTTTTTATCAAGTTGGATGCCTATCTTGGATTTAATAAAAGATCGTTAACTTGTTGTTTTTTGATCTTAATCATTTATCGGTACTGTGTTTAACTTTGCTCGGGTGTCGGAAGTTTACGAGAGTTCTGAATTTTTTCCACATTGTTAGAATTGAGAACAAGGTCAAACATTGTTCTAAAATTATGTGCAACGAGTTGTCTTAAATATTGGACTATCGATGTGGGTGTCGCTGTCAATCGTTGATACCAAAAGGGCTAGGCGTCTCTTGGTAGTCCTTTCTCTACTATACGTATCAGTCTGTGCTTTTTGGTGGAGATTTTGCTGTTACTTTTTTGCACACAGCTATTTTTCTGCGTAGAGCTATCTTCTTGCACACTGCTAGCGTTGGGTAACTGCTGTAGTTGTTTATTCAAAGCCCACTCAATATGCACATCAAGCATTTCGTTTTTGCCTTGATGAGACTCCAGGGTTTCAATAATGCGTTGTTGAAATGGTGCATTGCCCATCGCAACAAAGATATTGCGTAACCACTGGGTGTGGCCGATACGTCTGATTGCTGAGCCTTCCATTTTCTTTAGGAAGGTTGCTTCGTCCCAACTTGAAAGTGAAACCAGATCGGCTTCTTGGAAATCTTCTCTGCGGTGAAAGTCTGTTTGCTCTGTGAGTTCGGCATGACGATTCCACGGGCAAACTAACTGACAATCATCGCAACCGTAGATACGGTTACCAATGGCATCTCTATACTCTTCAGGGATCACACCATCATATTCAATGGTTAAGTACGAAATACATTTGCGCGCATCAACCACGCCATCAGCAATAATGGCACCCGTTGGGCAAGAAGTGATACATGCGGTGCATTTGCCGCACTCATCAACACTGGGTTCATCCGTGGGAAGAGGGATGTTAACTAACAGCTCCCCTAGAAAGAACCAAGAGCCAGCGTCTTTATCAAGAATTAATGAGTGTTTACCTGTCCAGCCCAACCCTGCTTTTTGAGCGAGTGGTCTTTCCAAAATGGGCGCTGAATCGACGAAAGGGCGTGAGTCTAAACCCTCGACCTCTTTTTCAATTCTTTGTCCTAGCTTTTTCAACTGGTTACGGAACAATTTGTGATAGTCGCGGCCTAAAGAATAGCGGCTGATGTAGCCTTGAGTGGTATCGCTTAGGTTAGAGGCGAACTGAGCTTCTGGTGGTAGGTAGTTCATTCGAGCGCTGATCACTCGAATTGTGCCTGGGTGAAGTTCATCAGGACGTGCACGCATCATCCCATGTCGAGCCATCCAATCCATTTCGCCGTGGTTGCCTGCATCTAGCCATGCTTGAAGAGGGGCTTCGTGTTCACTTAAATCAACATCGCAGATGCCAACTTTTTGAAAGCCCAGCTCTTTTCCCCAGATTTTAATTTTTTCAGCAAGATGGTCTAGATTCATGGCTTATTTCTTATTTTCTCTGTTTTACAATTAGAGATAAGGCTAATTAAAATTAGGTTCGGCAAAAATGGGGGCGGATCTTAACGGATCTTAGTGGTGTTGACCAGAACAGACGCGTTTTGATCAGTATTTTTCATAGAACTTACACTTGAGTGCTTGTCTCCCAAAAGCATCACGGTTTACTATTCTTGTTCTTTTGATTTTTATATAGTCAACGATCGATTTTTAGAGAACGTATTCATGAGCACGAAACAATTTACTTTGAAAGATGAACAAGCAACGATTCAATTAGGAACGGAGCTTTCTAATCTTTGCTCACAGCAGACGACTATTTATCTGCATGGTGATCTTGGCGCAGGTAAAACGACTTTCAGTCGTGGCTTTGTAAAAGCACTTGGCCATCAAGGAAATGTAAAAAGCCCAACGTATACTCTAGTTGAACCTTATCAACTTGCAGATTGGCAGGTGTACCACTTTGACCTTTATCGCCTAGCAGATCCTGAAGAGTTAGAGTTTATGGGAATTCGTGACTATTTTACGCCGGATGCTATCTGTTTGGTTGAGTGGCCTGAGAAAGGTTATGGGATGCTACCAGAAGCCGATTTGGATATTGATATTCGTTACCAAGACGATCACCGTGTTGTTTCTTTAACCGCTAATAGTGAATACGGACAGCGCTTACTTAGTCAGTTGGAGTTATGTTGATTTCTAAACGCCTTATTTCAACAGTGGCCATGATGGCTGCTGTTTTTTCTATACTGTTTTCTTCACTTGTTTCTGCAAACTCACTGAAAAGTTTAAGGGTTTGGCCTTCTCCAGAAGAAACTCGTGTGGTTATCGACTTAAAATCAGAAGCGGACTTTAGCTATTTCACCTTGAGTAGCCCGAGTCGCTTAGTGGTTGATTTAAAAAATACCAGTCTTGCGACTAAGTTACCGGTCGAGGTGAAAGACAGCCCTGTTCTATCTAAGATTCGTAAGAGCTCACCGCCAGACAAAAACACCTATCGCTTGGTTTTTGAGTTAAAGAAGTCGTCTAAAGCAGAATTATTCAAACTGAGCCCGACCCCAGGTGGTCAGTATGGACACCGTTTGGTGATCGACTTACCTCATGGTGCGGCAAGTAAAGCGACATCGACACCGAGTAAGCCAACGGTAAGTAAGAACATTAATCAGGTTAAGCGCCAGAAAGATATTCTAATTGTGATTGATCCTGGCCACGGTGGTGAAGACCCAGGTTCGATTGGTCCTACGCGTAAATACGAAAAAGACGCGACTCTGAGTATTTCTAAGAAGTTAGCAGCTCAACTGAATGCGGTCCCGGGGATCAAAACTCGTATGACTCGTAATGCTGATTACTTTGTGAACCTGAATCGACGTGTTGCGATTGCTCGAGAGAATGAAGCTCACCTGTTGATCTCTATTCACGCCGACGCCTTTACGACGCCTCAACCAAGAGGTGGTTCAGTGTTTGTATTGAACACTCGACGCGCAAATACAGAGATCTCTCGTTGGATTGAGAATAAAGAGAAACAGTCTGAATTGCTTGGTGGTAGCGGTGCAGCGTTCACAAGCAATATTGATGATAAGAACGTAAACCAAACCCTGCTTGATTTGCAGTTTAGCCACTCTCAAAAAGAGGGCTACAAACTGGCAACGGCAATTCTGTCTGAAATGGGTAAGGTTGCGAAACTGCACAATAGCAAGCCGATTAACACCAGCTTAGCAGTATTACGTTCACCACAGATCCCATCAGTACTGGTAGAGACAGGTTTTATTTCGAATCCGACGGAAGAGAAGCTTCTTTTCCAACGTTCGCACCAAGATAAATTGGCACGAGCAGTGACTAAAGCGGTGGTTAAGTATTTGAAGGCTAACCCGCCTGAAGGGATTATCTTGTCTAACGCAACGTCATCAACGGGCAGCGTGAGCCAACATAAAGTCTCTCGTGGTGAGTCTTTGTCTGTGATTGCGAGCAAGTATGGTACGTCGACACAGACGTTGATGAAGTTCAACAATCTGAAATCGAGCAGCCTAGCAATTGGCCAAGTACTTAAGATTCCAGGCAGTGCTTCAACTTCATCATCAAGCAGTGCGGTTAAAACGAAGACCATCACTCACACGGTTAAGTCTGGAGAGTACCTAGGTAAGATCGCCAGCCGCTATAAAGTGTCGGTGGCTGATATTAAACGTGAGAACCGTTTGAAATCAGAGACGGTGAGAGTAGGCCAAAAGTTACGTATTACGGTTGAAGTTAAAGATGTTCCTCTGCGCAAACACAAAGTTGCAAGAGGTGATTACCTTGGCAAGATAGCTTCGAAATACGGCGTGAGCGTCAACAGCATTCGCCAAGCGAATAAGCTAAGATCTGACAGTCTAGCTATCGGCCAAGTGTTGATTATTCCTCACAAGTAGTCTTGGGAATGCTAAACAGCTTCAGGTATATCAATGATAAAAAATAAGAACTAGTGCAAACGTAGCAGCGTTTCCATCAATGGCAGTAAGGTAGCTATAAATATGACGATCAAAATACTGCCAGCTCGGTTAGCTAACCAAATCGCAGCGGGTGAGGTGGTAGAAAGACCCGCTTCTGTTGTAAAAGAGTTGGTTGAGAACAGTTTGGATTCTGGTGCGACACGTATCGATATTGATATCGAGAAAGGTGGCGCCAAGATGATCCGCGTTCGTGACAATGGTAAAGGCATCGTAAAAGATGAGCTTGCCTTGGCACTGAGTCGTCATGCTACCTCCAAAATCCACACTCTTGATGACCTAGAGGCGATCGTCAGCCTCGGTTTCCGTGGTGAAGCGCTGGCGAGTATTAGCTCGGTTGCGCGCTTGACCATGACTTCACGCCCTGCCACTCAAGATCAAGCTTGGGCAGCACACAGTGAAGGCCGTGATATGCAGGTGAAACTGCAGCCTGCGGCGCATCCTATTGGCACTTCGGTTGAGGTGTTGGACCTGTTCTTTAATACGCCAGCACGCCGCAAATTCTTACGCACCGAGAAAACTGAATTCACCCATATTGATGAGTTGCTTAAACGCATCGCATTGAGTCGTTTTGATGTGACGATCAACCTTCGTCATAACGGCAAGATGATTCGTCAGTACCGCGCTGCAAAAACACAAGTTCAAGCAGAAAAGCGCATCGCTGCGGTATGTGGCAATCCTTTTGTTCGTCATATGCTTAAGATCGAACTTGAGCATCAAGGCCTAAAACTTCATGGCTGGATCACCACGCCAGAAGGAGCAAGACAACAAAGCGACCTGCAATACTGCTATGTGAATGGTCGTATGATGCGTGACAAGCTGATCAATCATGCGATTCGTCAAAGCTACGAAACCAGCCTGCGTCCAGACCAATTCGCGACGTATGTGTTGTTCATTGAACTCGACCCACATCAGGTGGACGTGAATGTCCACCCTGCAAAACATGAAGTGCGTTTTCATCAAGCGCGCCTTGTGCATGACTTTATTTACCAAGCATTGAGTGATGGTTTAGCACAGAGCAAGCAGATCGATGCTGCACCAATCAATCAGTCGGCTTTTCATCAGTCAGAAGTGATTCATCATCAGCAAGATAGTACGAGCTCTGCAGTTGATGGTGTTGCAAGTTTCGCTGAGCCAGAAAGCGTAATGCTTAGCCGTTCGGATCAAACCCAAGTTTCGGATAGGGTGCGACACGCTATTGAGCAAACGCCTGCCTACCCGAGAAAAGCAGAATCAGAGCACGCTTTTGATAAGCCTCAACACAGCGTTAATGATGGTGGGCGACATTATGTTTCATCAATTAGCCCAAGCTCATCAACCAGTCCAAGTTCATCTGCTGGCCGAAGCTCGGCTACTAGTGACAGCAGTTTTACCGGTTCCTCTCGCCAAGAGTGGATAGAGTCTCGACCTGAACCTAAAAAAGAGAAAGAGCCACACCAACATCATGGTGAACCCGCGCCATCTAAGCGAGAAGTGAAAGCCTATAAAGAGCTTCTGAAAACGCCTGATTTTGATGATCAAGTTGTACAGCCTTCATCTTCTCAAGAGCATGTGGCACCAGTAGAAACCAGAGACAACTTAGAAAATAAAGAAAATAAAGAAAATAAAGAAGCTAAGCCTGCTCAACAGAATCCTGTTCATTCAAAGCCAAGAGCAGCAGTGACGGACTTAGGCAAAGCCGTCTCGGTAGTGGAACGTCAGTATCTGGTGATGGGTAATAAGAACGGCAGTGTGTTGGTTTCTTTGGCTAAGGCTGAATTATTACGTGTTGTTGGTCAGCTTGATACTCGAGGTGGCGCGTTAAAAAGCCAACCGTTATTGGTGCCTTTATCGATTAAGCTGGGTAGTGAACTTGTCGAAGTTGCTAAGGCGCTGAGTCAAACTCTGGCATTACTGGGGATTGAGCTTAAGGCGCGAAACAGCGAGGCGGTAATGGTGATGGGCGTGCCTTCTCCTTTAAGGCAGCAAAACTTACAAATTTTGATCCCAGATCTGTTATCTTACGCGGCTTCAATAAATGCCCAGGGTGCAGTGAAGCAACCTAATGACATGTTGTCAGCTTTGGTTAACTGGATCGGGATTCAAACCGCACAAGTAAAAAGCGACTACACTTTATCTGAAGCGGTTCAACTAGTTGGGGAACTAGAACAACTTTGGCATGGTCTACTTCCATTAGATGATCCAGAGTTTGTTAATCCTATCGACTTTTCAGCGACTATAGCCGCGTTTACGGTTTAATTTTTTCGCGACGACCTTTGTCTTTTTAGCTGAATACGTCGCGACACAAAGCCCTTTGCTAAAAAGCGCTAAAACAGAGAAGCAAATACAAAATATCATGACTGAAAAATTACCTTTAGCGTTGTTTTTAATGGGCCCAACGGCGTCAGGAAAAACAGATTTAGCTATCCGCTTACGTCAGAAATACCCTGTAGAGATCATCAGCGTCGATTCGGCATTGATCTACAAAGACATGGATATTGGTACCGCTAAACCGGATGCGGAAGAGCTTGAGCTCGCGCCTCATCGCTTGATTGATATTTTGGATCCAAGCGAAGCGTATTCTGCGGCAGATTTTCGTCGTGATGCGATCAATGAAATGAATAAGATTGTAGCGGAAGGCAAAATCCCGCTACTTGTTGGTGGCACAATGCTGTACTACAAAGCATTGTTGGAAGGTTTATCGCCATTACCAGCAGCGGATCAAGAGATTCGTAAGAAGATTGAAGCGGAATCTATTGAACAGGGTTGGCAGGCATTGCACGATCAATTAAGAGAGATAGATCCCGTATCCGCTGAAAGAATACACCCAAATGATCCACAAAGGCTTTCAAGGGCATTGGAAGTTTACCGAATTTCGGGTAAAACATTAACAGAGCTAACTCAAACGAAAGGCGATAGCCTGCCATTTCGTGTAAAACAATTTGCAATAGCTCCCAAGGAAAGGAAAGAACTCCATCGCCGCATTGAGCTGCGTTTCGAGAAGATGATAGAAGCAGGATTTGAAGAGGAAATGAAGGCGTTGCACGCCAGAGAAGATCTTCATCCTGAACTGCCATCGATCCGATGCGTTGGTTATAGGCAGATGTGGGATTATTTAGACGGTAATTGTGATTTAGACGAAGCGGTTTTCCGTGGTGTTTGTGCAACCCGTCAGTTGGCCAAGCGACAAATCACCTGGTTGCGCAGTTGGGATGATTTAACTTGGTTAGATAGCGAAAACATTGATCAAGCGTTAGAAACTCTTTCAGATGCAATAGCATCTGATTAGTATTGCTGTGTATAATGTGATCGCTTTTGCGTGAATATACTCTGGAAAGGATCCGTTATTGAGGCTTTTAAAAAATCACAGCCTTTCAATAACAACGGAGTTTTTTTATTCATTTAGCTCAGATGCAAAGGCCGCACCTTTTTGTGCACCACTAGCTAAATAATTACAACAAAATACAAATAAGGAAAATAAAATGGCTAAGGGGCAATCGCTACAAGACCCATTCCTAAATGCACTCCGTCGTGAGCGCATTCCAGTCTCTATCTATCTTGTTAACGGCATTAAGCTGCAAGGTCAGATCGAGTCTTTCGATCAATTCGTGATCTTATTGAAGAACACAGTAAACCAAATGGTTTACAAGCATGCGATTTCTACTGTGGTACCTGCTCGCGCAGTTAGTCACCACAGCGGCGAGCAACGCACGCCATCTGATCGTCCAGAGAAGACTGAAGATTAATCGTTCAATTTGTACAGCTTGCGCTGTAATAAGGAGTTGGTTGCTTGTTTGACCGTTATGAATCCGGCGAGCGAGCCGTACTTGTTCATATCAACTTCACGCAAGAGGGAGAATGGGAAGATCTAAGCGAATGTGAAATGCTGGTATCCTCAGCGGGGGTAGAAACGCTACAAGTGATTACTGGTAGCCGACAATCCCCACTCCCTAAATACTACGTTGGAGAAGGTAAAGCCCTAGAAATCGCACAAGCTGTTCAGCTAACCGGTGCTGAAATTGTGATTTTTAACCACTCCCTCTCTCCTGCCCAAGAGCGCAACCTCGAGCAATTGTGTAAATGTCGTGTGATTGATCGCACGGGTTTGATCTTAGATATTTTTGCACAACGTGCGCGAACTCATGAAGGTAAGCTACAAGTTGAGCTCGCTCAGCTTCGTCATATCTCTACTCGACTGATTCGTGGTTGGACTCACCTTGAAAGGCAGAAAGGTGGTATTGGTCTTCGTGGTCCAGGTGAAACTCAACTGGAAACCGATCGACGTTTGTTGCGTGACCGTATAAAGGCAATACTACGTCGTTTAGCGAAAGTTGCTAAGCAGCGTGAACAAGGACGACGTGCTCGTAATCGAGCTGAAATCCCAACAATTTCTTTGGTTGGTTATACCAACGCAGGGAAATCAACACTTTTCAATCGCATCACAAGTGCTGGTGTTTATGCGGCAGACCAACTGTTTGCAACCCTAGACCCAACACTACGTAAGATTGATTTGGCAGATGTCGGGCCTGCAATTCTCGCAGATACCGTAGGTTTTATCCGTCATCTACCACACGACTTGGTCGCTGCGTTCAAGGCAACATTACAAGAGACGCAGGAAGCTGACATTTTGTTACATGTTGTTGATGCCAGTGATGACCGTTTTCGTGAGAACATTCAGGCTGTTCATGAAGTATTAGAAGAAATCGATGCTCATGAAGTGCCAACCCTTGTAGTCATGAACAAAATTGACTGCATGGAAGACCAAAAACCTCGAATTGAAAGAGACGAAGAGGGCGCACCTCGCGCTGTTTGGGTTTCTGCAATGGAAGGAGAAGGTATTGAGCTACTGTTTGAAGCTTTAACTGAGCGTTTAGCTAGCCAGATGGTTCAATTCCGGTTGTGTATTCCACATCAACATCAGGGTCGCATTCGCAGCTTATTCTTCGAGATGAAATGTATTCAACAGGAAGAGTATGATGAAAATGGTAACTTGTTGATAGATATCCGAATGCAACAAATAGATTGGTCTAAACTTGAAAAAAGAGAAGGGGCGCTCTTAGGTGACTTTATCGTTACCAAAGAGACTGCTACAGTATAACGTCATATCAAATGATGGAGCTTTCTAATGGCGTGGAATGAGCCTGGAAATAACAACAACGGCGATAATAACGGCCGCGATAATGACCCTTGGGGTAATAAAAATAATCGCGGCGGCCGAGAACAAGGACCGCCAGATCTAGACGAAGTGTTTAATAAACTAAGTCAAAAGTTAGGTGGCAAGTTTGGTAAAAAGGGTGGCAACGGTAACGGGCCATCTATTGGTGGTGGCGGTGCAATTGGCTTTGGTGTCATTGCCGTTATTGCTATTGCTATCTGGTTCTTCGCTGGTTTCTACACCGTTGGCGAAGCAGAAAGAGCAGTAGTACTTCGACTGGGTCAGTTCGACCGTATCGAAGAACCTGGTCTTAACTGGCACCCACGCTTCATCGATGAAATCAGTGATGAGCAACTAGTAAACGTTCAAGCGATTCGTTCTCTACGTGCTGCTGGCACGATGCTAACGAAAGATGAAAACGTTGTGACCGTTGAAATGGGTGTTCAATACCGTGTTTCTGACCCATACAAGTACTTGTATCGTGTAACGAATGCAGACGACAGTTTACGTCAAGCAACCGATTCCGCGCTTCGTGCGGTAATTGGTGACTCACTAATGGATAGTATCCTGACAAGTGGTCGTCAGCAGATTCGTCAAAGCACTCAAGAAACGTTGAACCGTATTATTGATAGCTACGATATGGGTATTCTGATTGTTGATGTGAACTTCCAGTCAGCACGTCCACCTGAGCAAGTGAAAGATGCATTTGATGATGCTATCGCGGCTCGTGAGGATGAAGAGCGTTTCGAGCGTGAAGCTGAAGCTTACCGAAATGACATTCTTCCAAAAGCAACAGGTCGTGCTGAGCGTTTGAAGAAAGAAGCGGTGGGTTACTCAGAGCGCACAGTTAATGGTGCTCTAGGTCAAGTTGCTCAATTCGAGAAACTGCTACCTGAATACCAAGCTGCTCCTGAAGTAACACGTAACCGTATGTACCTAGATACAATGGAAAAAGTGTACTCAAGCACATCGAAAGTCCTGATTGATTCTGAATCAAGCGGTAACTTGCTATACCTACCAATTGATAAGCTAGGCGCACAAGGTGGTTCTCAGTCGGGCTCTCGCCCTGCAAAAGCATCATCAACTTACGATCAAATTGAGTTAGAAACTCAAGCGGATCCAAAGCCTAGCACTCAAACTCGTTCAGACAGTTCACGCCAAGGGAGATACTAATAATGCGTAAATTAATGATCCCTGTATTAGTTGTGACGATTGCCCTTCTATTGATGTCAGTGTTTGTGATTCAAGAAGGTGAGCGTGGCATGGTAATTCGTTTTGGTCGAGTTCTCGATGACAACGGCGTATCACGAATCTATGAACCAGGTCTGCACTTTAAACTACCGATGTTTGATCGCGTAAAAGTACTTGATGCTCGTATTCAAACGATGGATGGCCGTTCTGACCGTTTCGTAACATCAGAGAAAAAAGACGTTCTAATTGATACTTACGCAAAATGGCGTATTGCTGATTTTGGACGTTTCTATCTGAGTACCGGTGGCGGTAATATCATGACGGCAGAAGCACTTCTTGAGCGTAAAGTGACAGATGTTCTTCGTTCTGAAATTGGTTCTCGTGAAATTAAGCAGATCGTGTCAGGCCCTCGTAACAAGGACATCCTGCCAGACTCTGCTGATAGCGAAGTCGTCACAACGGTAGCGGCTGCAGAAGCACTAGAAGTTGATGGCGAACGCGATAAGATCATGGAAAACGTTTTGTCTGGAACGGCAGAAAGTGCGATGGCTGATTTAGGTGTTGAAGTTGTTGATTTTCGTATGAAGAAGATTAACCTTCCTGACGAAATCAGTGAATCTATCTACCGCCGTATGCGTGCAGAACGTGAATCGGTTGCTCGTAGACACCGTTCTCAAGGTCGTGAGAAAGCGGAAGTTATCCGTGCTCAAGCTGAGCTAGAAGTGGCAACAGTTCTTGCTGAAGCTGACCGTACAGCTCGAATCACTCGTGGTGATGCGGATGCAGAAGCAGCGAAGATCTACTCTGATGCGTTCAGCAAAGATCCTGAGTTCTACGGCTTCATGCGTTCATTGCAAGCTTATGAGACATCATTTAGCGATAAGAGCGACATTCTAGTACTGGATCCGAAGACTGACTTCTTCCAATACATGAATCAAGCAAGCGGCGCTCCAGCAAAATAAGCTGATGCGTTAGCGAATGCTTAGCTTAATAAGCAAAATACGTTAAAACTTAAAAGGCTCCCATTGTGGGAGCCTTTTTGTTTTCTATGACTTCTTTCAGGAGGAGACATGTTTGTGGATTCACTATTGGGGCGCGAGGGAAGGCGCTTAACAGCGTTCTACTTATAGAAACCTAGCGGTAGGTCATGAAAGCGATAACCGCTCCAGCCACCACAAGACAGCCTCCAATGCGGCGCAGTTGCGTGTCTGGTTGCTCGCTCAGTTGCGCGACCATGTTTCTCCAGCCATTGGGTGCAATCAAGGGGCCGAGCCCTTCCACAATAAGTACGAGCCCAATAGCGAGCCAAATTGATTGAGACATGGTTCTGCCTTTTGTCTGTAAAAAAGCAATGATATCAGTATCTTTACACATCTGCCCCCAGTTATGGCTGGTTTATTTTTGTACAGCGTTAACGTTTATGAACAAAAAGTGACTGCAAGAAGTGTGATTCAGTGCTAGAATCCATTTTTAATTAGCAACAGAAATTGGAAAGATGGGAAATAACGTAGTCGTTCTAGGCACCCAATGGGGTGATGAAGGTAAAGGTAAAATCGTTGACCTTTTAACTGAAGATGCAAAATACGTGGTTCGCTACCAAGGCGGTCACAATGCAGGTCACACACTTGTAATTGACGGTGAAAAAACCGTTCTTCACTTAATTCCATCAGGCATCCTACGTAATAACGTTAAATGTGTTATTGGTAACGGTGTAGTATTATCGCCTGACGCACTTCTAAAAGAAATGAAGCCTCTTGAAGATCGCGGTATTCCAGTACGTGAACGTCTTTTCATCTCTGAAGCTTGTCCTCTAATTCTTCCGTACCACATTGCAATCGACAACGCGCGTGAAATCGCTCGTGGCGCTAAAGCTATCGGTACAACGGGTCGTGGTATCGGTCCTGCTTACGAAGATAAAGTTGCTCGTCGCGGTCTACGCGTTGGCGACCTTTTCGATAAAGAAGCATTTGCTGAGAAGCTAAAAGAAGTGATGGAATTCCACAACTTCCAACTAGAGCACTTCTACAAAGCTGAAACAGTAAGCTACGAAGAAGTTCTTGAGCAAGCGATGAGCTACGCAGATATGTTAACTGCGATGGTTATCGACGTAACTGACGAACTAGACGCAGCACGTAAGCGCGGCGACAAGATCATGTTCGAAGGTGCTCAAGGTACGCTACTAGATATCGACCACGGTACTTACCCATACGTAACGTCTTCTAACACGACTGCTGGTGGTGTTGCTGCAGGTTCTGGTTTCGGTCCTCGTCACATCGGTTACATCCTTGGTATTACTAAGGCTTACTGTACTCGTGTTGGTTCAGGTCCATTCCCTACTGAGCTATACGATGGCCTTGAGAAGCAAGACCCAGTTGGTAAACACCTAGGCGATGTTGGTCACGAGTTTGGCGCAACAACTGGTCGTCTACGTCGTACTGGTTGGTTCGATGCTGTTGCTATGCGTCGTGCAATCCAAATCAACTCTCTATCTGGTATGTGTCTAACTAAACTAGACGTTCTAGATGGCCTAGAAGAACTAAAAATCTGTACTGGTTACAAGATGAAAGATGGTTCTATCCTAGAAGTTTCTCCAATGGCTGCTGAGTCATTCGAAGAAGCGACGCCAATCTACGAAACAATGCCTGGTTGGTCTGAAAACACATTTGGTGCTAAATCTATCGACGCGCTTCCACAAGCTGCTCTAGATTACATCAAGCGTATCGAAGACCTAACTGGCGTTCCAATTGATATCGTATCAACTGGCCCAGATCGTAACGAAACTATCATCAAGGTTCACCCATACGGCGCATAATGCCTGCTGAGTGATTACCAGGCACGAACAGTGCTTTGATAATAAAATAGTTTTCTAAAAGCCGACTTTATTAAGTCGGCTTTTTAATACCTGCAATTTAGCCGTTCACTCTTTGATGGTGATCTTTTAAGCGTCATCAGGCAAAATATTGCCCATTAGCGGCAAGTTTTGTCTAAAGCCGTCGGGGTTATTGCCGATACAGATATCATGGAAAGTGAAGTTCACCCTGTTTTGTGCGTGTAGAAATCCTCTGCACCCCTCAATAGATAACTTTAGCGACAGATAATAGAGTGCAGGTATGAAGCTACGAATTGTGGCAGCTTCATTAATAATGGCGCTGAGCTCACCCTTGAGTCATGCTAATTTGGCTGATGTGGGAGAGCCCGTTCCAATATATACAGAAGCTGAACTGATTAATTTAATCGAAAATAATCAACATCTAGAGCGAGTGAAAGCTGATAAGTGCCAGTTAGTTGAAGATATCGTTGCTCGTGCAACGCGTATTAGCTTGCCTTCTTATGAGTTTTTATACGGTGATATGTTGGCTTGGGGTGTGTGTGTTCCACAAGATGTAGAGCTTGGCCTTTACTATATGGAAAACGCGGCACATCAAGGTTTACCCGCTGCATTAGAGCAGTTAGGTCGTTATTACTCTCGTGGTACTTTGGTACAACAAGATCAAGAGCGTGCGATTCCGTATCTACGTGAAGCGGCCTCTATGGGCAACTTAAGTGCGAGCATTCACTTAGCGGAACTCTTGTTACGTGACTACGGTAGCCCATTGGATTATGAAGATGCTTACCGTTGGTTGTATAATTCGGTAACCGCAGACCAAAGACAACACAGACGTATCACTGTGCTTCGTAGCGGCCTGGAACAGAGAATGCCAGACAATATTATTGCTCGAGCAAAGCGTCGAGACGTGTTCTGGTAATACCGAGCAAGAAGCCTGTAATGATCCCTGCACTCATTGTTACAGGAAACAAGACTTAAAAAGCCCCGCCTAATTTAGTTAGTGCGGGGCTTTTTACGTTTAGGAGGTCATGCTATTCGATTGCGAGTTTATTGAACAACCTCACCAGACTCAATTACCGTTTCACGAACAACCTTAGTGAAATCGAGTGCTTCTTGGCGGATCTTATCTTCGTCTACCGTTAGCATGTCGCGATCTTGCATGATGATCTTGCCATCAACGATGGAATGACGAACATTGCCTGAGTTAGCTGAGTACACCAGTGCTGAGTATGGGTTGTAGACCGGAACCATATTTGGCGCCTTAGTATCGATCACTATGATGTCAGCCAGTTTGCCTGCTTCAAGAGAGCCGATCTTATCTTCCATGTGCAGCGCTTTTGCTGCGCCCATGGTCGCCATGTCGATCACTTTGATCGGCGGCATCGCAGCACGATCTTTGTTAACTAACTTGTGAACCTTAGCGACTTGGTTGAACTCATCAATGGTGCTCAGTGTGTTACCAGACATTGGGCCATCAGTACCTAAACCGATACGCACGTTCTCGTCATACATCTTAAGGGCAGGTGATACACCTTTTGCTGACTTGATGTTAGCACTCATGTTATGAGCTACACCCATATCCGATTTCTTCACCAGTTCGATATCATGATCGTCAACAAGGATCATGTGTGCACCCACCAAGTTCTTGTTGAGTGCGCCAATGCTGTCCATGTATTGAACCGGGGACAATCCATCAGAACGCTCTGCGATTTTCTCTTCTTCACGGTGTGATTCTGCAAGGTGAATCATTACTGGAACATCTAACTCTAGGGAGAGCTTAGATATTTTCTGCAGGATCTCTGTGGTGTTGGTGTAAGGCGCATGCGGTGCAAACGCTGGTGTGATTCGCGGGTGATCTTTGTATTCTTCAATGAAGTTCAACGCGTACTTAATGCCTTCTTCGGCGTTGGCCGCATCGGCTACAGGGAACTTAATCACCGTTTCACCTAGGATGGCACGCATACCGATCTTATCGACGGTTTTTGCGACTTCATCTTCGAAGTAGTACATGTCGGCGTAAGTGGTCACACCGCCTTTCACCATTTCAACGTTACCTAGGTTGGCACCAATGCGTACCATGTCTCGCGATACTAGCTTCTTCTCTAGCGGAAAGATGTAACGGTGCAGGCGATCTGGCACATCATCGGCTAACGAACGGAAAACTGTCATTGATACATGAGTATGGGTATTGATGAGACCTGGCATAACGATATCGCCATCAACGTCTAACACTTGCTTAGCTTGGTACTGCTTCTCTAGTGAAGCATCACCAACCGCAATGATTTTGTTGTCTTTGACCACAACAGTACCGCTTTCATAAACCGTTTTGTCTTGGTTCATGGTTAGAACCATCGCATCGGTAATCATCAGGTCAGCCTTTTCCATTGCCGAACTTGCGAATGGGAACAGCGCTAGGCTCGCCATAGCTGAAGCCAATAAAGTGCGTTTTAGTTTCATATCATACCCAGAACAGGAGTTGGTAAAGTGCGTGGATAATAGTGTATTTCATTCATGGCGCAAACGTTTGTTTTATCGTTTGCTTGAAATTTTGATGATAATCCACGTCTATGAAGCGATGTTTCACAAAGTGAAGATATGTATCAATCTGAGGTTATTTGAGTGTTTTCTAAAGCATATCTGTAGCTTACCCCTAGCATCAGATATACTAGGGGTATATACCTTCCTTGCTTAAGCAGGCCCGCCTATGTCAAAAAACACACCAACGTCAGAAAATACGACAGCGACAACCACTGTTGATCCTTTTGCCGACCGAGAGTCGAAAAATTACGATAACCCAGTACCAAGCCGAGAGTTCATTATTTCGTTTCTAACAGACGCGAATATTCCGATGAACCGCAACGATCTATTCGAAGCTTTGGGTCTTGCTGGAGAGGAACAATATGAAGGGCTGCGTCGTCGTTTGCGTGCAATGGAGCGTGATGGACAGCTTATCTTTACTCGTCGTCAGTGCTACGCATTGCCTGAGAAGATGGAACTGATCAAAGGCTATGTGATTGGTCATAAAGACGGTCATGGTTGGGTTCGCCCAGACGGCAGTGTGGGTAAAGACAATGATATCGTGCTGCCGCATCATCAGATGAAAACCATCATGCACGGTGATTACGTATTGGTTCAGCCTACTGACAACAGTAAGCGTGGCCGTCGTGAAGGTCGCTTGGTTCGTGTGCTTGAAGAGCGTAAAACGCCACTTGTTGGTCGCTTCTTCCTAGAGTACGGCCATTCTTACGTTGTTGCTGATGATTCGCGTATTAGTCACGACATCCAGATCCCTACTGAGCATAAAGGCGGTGCTCGAATGGGTAATGTGGTTGTGATTGAAATTACGGATCGCGGTGGTCGTTCTCGTAACATGATGGGGAAAGTAACCGAAGTTCTTGGTGAAAACATGGCGCCGGGTATGGAAACGCAGATTGCGATCCGTACTCACCAGATCCCACAAGAGTGGCCTGAAGCGGTAGATAAGCAAATCGAAAACCTAGGTGAGCATGTTCCTGAAGAAGCAAAAGAAGGACGTGTAGACCTGCGTAAACTGCCATTGGTTACCATTGATGGTGAAGATGCGCGTGACTTCGATGATGCGGTTTACTGTGAAGCGAAGAAAGGCGGCGGCTGGCGTCTATGGGTAGCGATTGCTGACGTAAGTTACTACGTTCGCCCAGATACAGCGCTAGACAAAGAAGCGATTAACCGTGGTAACTCGGTATACTTCCCGTCACAAGTCGTGCCAATGCTGCCAGAAGTGCTTTCAAATGGTTTGTGTTCATTGAACCCTCAGGTAGACCGTTTATGTATGGTGTGTGAGATGACTATCTCAGACAAAGGTAAACTGTCAGGCTACAAGCACTACGAAGCGGTAATGAATTCTCATGCTCGTCTTACTTATAACAAAGTAGGCGCGATCTTAGATGGCAATGAAGAATTACGTGAGCGTTACGAACCTGAAGTACCACATCTTGAAGAGCTTCATAAGATGTATAAGGTGCTTAAGAAAACGCGTGACGAACGTGGTGCGATTGAATTTGAAACGGTAGAAACTAAGTTTATCTTCAATGCGGATCGTAAGATTGACCGTATTGAGCCAGTAATTCGTAACGATGCACACAAGATCATCGAAGAATGTATGATTCTTGCGAATATCGCATCGGCATCTTACGTAGAAAAAGCGAAAGAGCCTGCGCTGTACCGTGTTCACGAAACTCCGGGCGAAGAGCGCTTAATGGGCTTCAAGAGCTTTTTAAGTGAATTAGGTTTAACACTGGAAGGTGGTCTGTCGCCATCACCAGTAGACTATGCACAACTGATGCAACAGATTAATGAACGTGAAGATCGTGAATTAATCCAAACCATGCTGCTACGCTCAATGAAGCAAGCGGTATACAACGCGGATAACGCGGGTCACTTTGGTTTAGCTCTTAAACGCTATGCTCACTTTACCTCGCCAATTCGTCGTTACCCAGATTTGCTATTGCACCGTGCGATTAAGTACCTTATTGCGAAAGAAGAAGGTCGTAACAGCGAACGTTGGACGCCAACTGGTGGTTACCACTACACTTTCGATGATATGGACTTCTACGGCGAGCAGTGTTCAATGACTGAACGTCGTGCTGATGACGCAACGCGTGAAGTAAACGACTGGTTGAAGTGTGAATACATGCAAGACCATGTCGGTGAGGTGATGGATGGTGTGATTGCCAACGTGACTGGTTTTGGCTTCTTTGTTCGTCTAACTGAACTGCACATTGATGGCTTGGTACACATCTCAGCGCTAGCGAATGATTACTACCAATTTGATGCTGTTGGTCAGCGTCTAGTGGGTGAAAGCTCAGGTAATATCTACCGCTTGGGTGATTCGGTTAAAGTGAAGGTTTCTGCGGTTAATTTAGAAACTCGCCAAATCGACTTTGACTTAGAAGACACTGATCGTCAGCCGCGTGGCAAAGGCAAAACAGCCAAGAAGCGTGCAGCCGAAGCGATGAAAAAGGCGAAAAGCAAGAAGCGCTCAGCAGTGAAGAGTAATAAGCCAGGTGTATCAGCGAAGCCTATGGTTGAGCCAACTAAGCGACCTGACGGAAGCAGCGAAGGCCCTGCTAAGAAGAAAAAGCCAGCGAATAAAACCGGTGCTGCTAAAGCTCGCGCTAAGAAAAAGCGTGCTGCAAGCCGTAAGCCAAAGGCTGATAACTCTTAAGACTGATAGATCTTAAGGCTAAATAAGGCGCTCTGCTAATCAGGTTTAGCGCCTAACTGATTTAATTTAATGCGAGAGTATCAGGCGTAAGACGCTACTCTCGAAATGAACAACACAGAGAGGGATGCATCGGCATTGATGTCATTCTTCTCTGAGCAATAAGAGTAACTTGAGACAATGAGTAACGAATTTATTTACGGTATTCACGCGGTGAAAGCCGTACTAGAAAAAGATCCTGCACGTTTTATCGAAGCGTATGTATTGAAAGGTCGCCAAGACGAGCGTCTTCTTCCATTACTGAACCAACTGCAACAGTTTGGTGTGTCGATTCAACAGATGGGTCGTAAGCCGTTGGATGAAAAAGCACAAGGTGCGAATCACCAAGGTCTTATTGCTAAGGTGAAGCCTGCTAAGCAGCTTAATGAAACTCACCTAGACGATATCCTAGCGCAGCACGAACAGCCTTTGCTGTTAGTTCTAGACGGCGTAACAGACCCTCATAACCTAGGCGCTTGTCTACGTAACGCGGATGCTGCAGGTGTCGCTGCTGTTATCGTACCTAAAGATCGCTCTTCGCCGTTAACAGCAACGGTAAGCAAGGTTGCGTGTGGCGCAGCTGAAACGGTTCCTCTCGTGCGCGTAACCAACCTAGCTCGCACAATGCGTGCACTGCAAGAGCAGGGCGTATGGTTTGTGGGTACGGCAGGTGAAGCAACGCATGATATCTATCAAGCGAAGCTAACGGGTCCTCTTGCGGTAGTTATGGGTGCAGAAGGTGACGGTATGCGTCGTTTAACTCGTGAAACTTGCGATGATCTGATTAAGATTCCAATGGCAGGTAGCGTATCGAGCTTAAATGTTTCTGTGGCGTCGGGTATTTGCCTGTTCGAAGCGGTAAGACAGCGTTTAGCTCAGTAATGCGTTAACGCTGCTTTAAGTCTATGAATTTATTAGCGCTCACCACTTGCTGGTGGGCGTTTCTTTTTAGGCTGTTATAGCAAAATCCATCGGTTTGTCGGATGGCTAGATGGCGACAGAAAAACTGTTTCATTATTCACCAAATAGCGCTTGCCAATACCGGGTTCTTTCTATAACATTTGCCGTCCTTAAAACTCGGTCATTTATCTTTAGTTCCTTGCTTCCTCTGGACGACCGGGCCACTCGTGGAAGCTAATAATCCGTAAGGAGCAACCAAATGCGTCATTACGAAATCGTATTCATGGTTCACCCTGATCAAAGCGAGCAAGTTGCTGGCATGATCGAGCGTTACACTGGTTCTATCACTGAAGCTGGCGGTACTATCCACCGTCTAGAAGACTGGGGTCGTCGTCAAATGGCTTACCCAATCAACAAGCTTCACAAAGCTCACTACGTTCTTATGAACGTTGAAGCTGGTCAAGAAGTGATTGACGAGCTAGAAACTGCTTTCCGTTTCAACGATGCAGTTCTACGTAACATGATCATGCGCACTAAAGGCGCTGTGACTGAGCAATCTATTATGCTTAAGCAAAAAGAAGAGCGTGCAGAGCGTGCTCCTCGTCGCGAAGAGCGTACAGAAGCTAAACCAGAAGCAGCTGCTGAGTAATTCTTTTTTGGCTTAACGCCTTAAAAAATTCTCAACTTGTTTTAGGTCATTGATAGTTATTTCGATAATTGTGAAAGACCGCTTTACTAAATTTAAGATCAGGAGATAGCCCATGGCTCGTTTCTTCCGTCGTCGTAAATTCTGCCGTTTCACTGCAGAAGGCGTACAAGAGATTGACTACAAAGACGTAGCAACTCTTAAAAACTACATCACTGAAGCTGGTAAAATCGTACCTAGCCGTATCACTGGTACAAGCGCTAAGTACCAGCGTCAACTAGCTCGCGCTATCAAGCGTTCTCGTTACCTAGCTCTACTACCGTACACTGACAAGCATCAGTAATCGGTAATAGTTAATAATAGTTTAAGAGGACTAAGATAATGCAAGTTATTCTACTTGATAAGATCGGTAACCTAGGTGGCCTTGGCGACCAAGTAAACGTTAAATCTGGTTACGCTCGTAACTTCCTTATCCCACAGGGTAAAGCAGTTATGGCAACTAAAGACAACGTTGCTATGTTCGAAACTCGTCGTGCTGAACTAGAAGCTAAAGTTGCTGAGCAACTAGCTGCTGCTGAAGCTCGTGCAGAGAGCGTTAACACTCTAGAAGGCGTTACAATCGCTTCTAAAGCTGGTGACGAAGGTAAACTATTCGGTTCTATCGGTACTCGTGACATCGCTGACGCTATTACAGCGGCAGGTGTTGCAGTAGCTAAGAGCGAAGTACGCCTACCTGAAGGCGCTCTACGTAACATCGGCGAATTCGAAGTAAGCATCCAACTTCACTCTGAAGTTTTTGCTACTGCGAAAATCGCTATCGTTGCAGCTGAGTAATTTCAGTACCAAGACGAATTCTTTCTTTTGAAAGTTTTAAACACCAGCTTCGGCTGGTGTTTTTTTATGTCTGGAATATAGGAAAGTACAAGGAAGGGCTACAGTAGGTAAAAAGCTTACGGTGATCCATAAGCTGTTATTGCTGAACAAGTTGTTCTCAAGGTTAGAGGTGGCCTAAGATTAGAACTGGAAGAGCAAGTTGATCGATAGAACAGAGTCTTGTTTGCTTAAGCCTTCAGGCACTTTATCGTGGTACTGGCGAGAGTGAGCGATCTTCAGCGCGATATTGTCAGTAATATCGTTGATGGCTTCTAACTCAGTATCAAACTTTAGGTTACTGTGACCAGAGACAAGCGTCACGTCTGCCTTGAGCTGCAAATTCTTCAACACCTGCCATGACGTATTCACGTTGCCACGGAAAATTGCCTCTTCAACAATCTCTGGGAAGATGATGTCATCATCGTCGATCTCATCGAGGTTTGGCTCTTGGTAACGAAAACCTGGTCCCACTTCGACTTCCAACACAAACTCTTCGGTATTCGAAAACTGGTAACCCAGACCACTCGAAATTGTGTAGTCCTTAAAGTAAGCACTGTATCTCGAGTCGACTCCTTTGAAACTGCCGTAAAGGTAGGTTTTAGGACTTAACTTGTAGTCACTCTGAGCCGAGTAAGTCGATTGCCTTTTATCTTCCTCACCATCTTTATAGAGATTGTAGTATTTCCATTCGCCACTGGTTCTATGACGACCAGCTGTATACTCACCGTTCAGGCGTGCGTTAAGCGATCGTGAATCCGAATTACCAGTATGCGACTGATATCCAAATTCGACTTCCGTTTTTAGCGGGCTCGGTAGTTCTGTATCACTTGTATCACTCGGTGCGATATCCATATCTTTTTCTTCAGGTGTCGGTGCAACGACGATCGGCTCAGAAGTAGGTTCTGAAACTACTATAGAGTCGAGGATTGCATCAACAGAGTCTTTAGCATCATCAGCTAAGGCCATCGGAGCGCTCAGGAGACCAGTGCTTAGAAGACCAGTGCTCAGAGCCAATAATTTGGACACGCATACCTCTAGTTATACAGTGAGTGAATGGCAGGATCGTAATGCTACCCTTGGTTAATTCCGTCAGCAATAGGTAAATTCTTCCTGAAGAATAAAACAAACTCATAGGATCGGATTACAAACGGATGTTCTTGGGTATAATGAACGATCATTATTAGTTATTGAGTGTAGTCATAGTGGATACCAAAAGTCAGAAATCAGCCAACGATCAGGTGGACGCCATCAAGGTCCCGCCACATTCATTAGAAGCTGAGCAATCTGTTATTGGCGGTTTGTTATTAGATAACGAACGCTGGGATACAGTTGCCGAAAAGGTTGTGGCCAAAGACTTTTATAGCCGTCCTCACCGTCTGATCTTTGAAGCGGTAAAGGATATCCTTGAAGAAAGTTCTCCTCTGGATCTTATTACACTCTCTGAACATTTAGAGCTGCGTGAGCAACTTGAAGAAGTGGGTGGCTTTGCTTACCTTGCTGACTTAGCGAAAAACACACCAAGTGCCGCAAACATCAATGCGTATGCGGATATCGTAGCGCAACGTGCACTTGTTCGTAGCCTGATTGGTGTCGCGAATGAGATTGCTGATTCTGGTTATGACCCTCAAGGTCGTACTTCGGAAGAGCTGGTTGATCTTGCTGAAAGTAAAGTCTTCGCGATTGCCGAAGGCCGTGCAAGTGAAAACGAAGGTCCACAAAACGTTGATAGCATTCTAGAGAAGACGCTAGAACGTATCGAGATCCTATACAAAACGCCGCAAGATGGTGTGACAGGTGTCGATACTGGCTTCAACGACCTCAACAAGAAAACAGCAGGTCTACAAGGCTCTGACTTAATTATTGTTGCTGCTCGTCCATCGATGGGTAAAACCACATTTGCGATGAACTTGTGTGAAAACGCGGCGATGAAGCAAGACAAACCGGTTTTAATCTTCTCGCTAGAGATGCCAGCCGAACAGCTGATGATGCGTATGCTTGCGTCACTTTCTCGCGTAGACCAAACCAAGATTCGTACTGGTCAGCTAGATGATGAAGATTGGGCTCGTATCTCGTCGAGTATGGGTATTCTGATGGATAAGAAGAATATGTATATCGATGACAGCTCGGGTCTAACGCCAACAGAAGTGCGTTCTCGTGCTCGACGTATCGCTCGTGAACACGATGGTATCTCTATGATCATGATAGATTACCTTCAATTAATGCGTGTACCTTCGTTATCTGATAACCGTACTCTTGAAATCGCCGAGATTTCTCGCTCATTGAAAGCGTTAGCAAAAGAGCTCAACGTTCCGGTTGTGGCACTTTCTCAGCTTAACCGTTCCCTAGAGCAACGTGCTGATAAGCGCCCAGTAAACTCGGATTTGCGTGAATCAGGTTCGATTGAGCAAGATGCCGATTTGATCATGTTCATCTATCGTGATGAGGTTTATAACCCAGATAGTTCCTTGAAAGGCATTGCTGAGATCATCCTTGGTAAGCAACGTAACGGTCCGATCGGTTCGGTTCGTCTTACGTTCCAAGGCCAACACTCCCGATTTGATAACTATGCAGGCCCTGCATTTGATGATGAGTAATCGCTAATGACTTACATGAAAGCGGCGACGGCGAGCATTGACTTAAACGCGCTCGAACATAACCTGAACCAGATAAAGTCGAAGGCTCCTCAGTGCAAGGTCATGTC
Organism: Vibrio sp. 10N.222.52.C12; assembly: GCF_041474215.1. Classification (NCBI taxonomy): domain Bacteria; kingdom Pseudomonadati; phylum Pseudomonadota; class Gammaproteobacteria; order Vibrionales; family Vibrionaceae; genus Vibrio; species Vibrio sp. 10N.222.52.C12. The sequence continues at coordinate 13,554 of NZ_JBFRTR010000100.1, read as the reverse complement.
TGTTGTGAAAGCCAATGGCTACGGACACGGCTTACTGCATATAGCCAAGCATTCAAAAAGCTCTGATGCTTTTGGTGTGGCGCGTATTGAAGAAGCGTTACAACTTCGTGCTGGTGGCATTGTTAAACCTATTTTGTTGCTGGAAGGATTTTACTCTTCGGGCGATTTGCCAATCTTGGTGACCAATAACATTCAAACGGTGGTGCATTGTGAAGAGCAATTAAGCGCGCTAGAGAATGCGGATTTGGAAACACCCGTTGTGGTATGGCTAAAAGTCGACAGTGGTATGCACCGATTAGGTGTTCGCCCTGAGCAATACCAAAACTTTGTTGAGCGTTTGCATCAATGTGCGAATGTTGCCAAACCTCTACGTTACATGAGCCACTTCGGTTGTGCTGATGAACTGGATAGAGCAACCACCGTTGAACAGACAGAGCTTTTCTTGTCGCTTACTGAAGGTTGTGAAGGGGAGCGTTCACTTGCTGCCTCTGCGGGTTTACTCGCTTGGCCAGACAGCCACCTTGATTGGGTTCGTCCGGGAATCATATCTTACGGTGTCTCTCCGTTTGTTGATAAATCAGCGCAAGAGCTTGGATTTTTGCCTGTGATGACCCTGACCTCACACCTAATTGCCGTTCGCGATGTGAAAGCCGGTGAAAGTGTGGGTTATGGCGGAAACTGGACCAGTGAACGTGATACCAAGGTTGGTGTTATCGCGATTGGTTACGGTGATGGTTATCCTCGCACTGCACCTAACGGCACCCCAGTATTCGTTAATGGACGAAAAGTACCAATCGCAGGGCGTGTGTCCATGGACATGCTAACAGTTGACCTTGGTCCTGATGCTACGGATAAAGTGAGTGACGAGGCGACGCTTTGGGGTAAAGACTTACCCTCAGAAGAAGTGGCTGAACATATCGGCACTATCGCTTACGAGCTCGTGACTAAACTGACGTCTCGCGTGGCAATGGAATACGTAAAATAGATATGTTCAAGCGAACTTCTCGATACTGGTTAATGTCTGCAATGGCAGTAACTGGTGTCAGCTTTTCTTCTTCTGTTCTAAGTGAAGAAAAAGACTCCGCTTTTGTTCCTTTCTATTTCAGTACTGAAACCATGGGCAATACCTTTGGGGTTGCTGGTGTCGCAAAGGGCGTTTGGCAACCTCAAGCGGCTCTGTTTGGTATGGCTTTGTATTCAGACAAAGACAGCTATGTCGGTTTTCTATCGGCCTTTAATTATGCCTTGTCTGAGAATATCTTGTTTAGTACTCAGATGTATCAAGCGCGCTTCAACGACAACCCGTATTACATTGGTTCTCAAGGCGATAATGATTCATCTATTGATGATAAAACCATTGCCGATGGCTTAGAGCAAAACTATCAGTTTGAATTTAAGTATTTGCTACCTTGGGGCAATGTTGCAGAACATGGCTTGTTAGGGGCTTTTCAGCCAATCAAAGATGTGAGTTTTGCTTCGCCAGTCGAATCGGGTGTCAGCTCGATTATCTTCACGCCTTTTTATACGGCTCGTGAGCTAGAAGGTTTAAACAACACTGAAGAGGCGACAGGCTTTAGTCTGGCATTGGATTGGGATAACCGTGATAGCACACGTAACCCGACCAGAGGTTCTCACACTAACCTTGAGTTCACCACTGGCGCAGAGAGTTGGTCTAACGATGACTTGTGGCTTAAGTGGACCTTCCAAAATAGCCAGTACTTTGCTTTAGGTCCTTTAGGGGACTTATTCGATCAACAAGTTTTAGCATTCGATTTCTATACGGCTGATACACCAACCTGGGATAACTGCTCTGGGCAAGATTGTGCTCGTCCACCGGAAACTGAACAAGCTCGACTTGGTGGTTTATATCGCTTACGAGGTTATACCGGAGGTCGTTACCACGGACGTTCTGCGGTTCATTATTCTGCTGAGTACCGAGTGATTCCTGACTGGCAACCTTTGGGTGATATCCCGCTGATTAATTACTACGATTTGCCTTGGTGGCAATGGGTAGCGTTTGCTGAATTAGGGCGCGTTGCCGATGAGTACGACATCAAAACACTGCACTCGGACATGAAATGGAGCTTAGGTGGCGCGGTGCGTTTCCAAGTGGAAGGTATTGTTGTACGTGCTGAGTTGGCGCGAGGTGGTGACGAAGGGGCCTTTAGGGTTATGATAAACCAGCCCTTCTAAACCTTTCGGCCTACAGTAGGCCAAATACTATTTTTATAAGAGTGGTCGTGGAAACACACCACTCTTTTTTATTAACAAGATATTGTTTTTATTAAGGAGATCTTGTTTTCAAGCAGTCTACTCACCTTGCATCGTAGCAATCACAGTTCGGCTTCCACCACAATCTCGGTGCTCTCCTAAGTAAATACCCTGCCATGTTCCTAAAGCTAAACGACCATTGCTAATTGGTATTGTCACACTGGTGCCAAGTGTCGATGCTTTAATGTGGGCAGGCATGTCATCATCACCTTCATAGGTGTGTCTGTAATAAGCGGCTCGCTCGGGTACGAACTTATTGAAGTGTGATTCCATGTCGCGGCGAACCGTCGGATCGGCGTTCTCATTGAGTGTGAGGCTGGCAGAAGTATGTTGAAGAAAAAGATGTAATAAACCAACAGATAGAGAATTGATATCGTTTATCTGTTGTTCAATTTCATCAGTAATGAGATGAAATCCACGCTTTCGTGCATTTAGGTGTATAGTCTTCTGAATCCACATACGCCATCCTTTATAATGTGTTTGGAAAAAAAGTGGTTTAACGCTATCTTTTGAACTTGAATTTATCAGCTATCGCTCACATTTAATTATGTTAGAGCCTGAGTCAGCATCGATCTCTCTATCAGGAAATCGAATCCTGATTTATCTCAAGGTGGCGCTCTTCATATACGGCATAATACGTCGTGAAAAAAAATTACAAAGAATCTTTCAGTGGTGATGCGGTCTGGTCATCATAGAAAAATATAAACTTTCGCCTAATCGGGGGTTCTATTCATCACTTAGGTGACGTCTAGAATAAAACCTACAGTAATATCGGGATAGATACCATGTTGAAAAATATCAACCCAACGCAAACACAAGCGTGGAAAGCTCTAACTGCACATTTTGAGTCTGCTCAAGATATGGATATGAAAGAACTATTTGCTCAAGATGCAAAGCGTTTCGAGAGCTTTTCTACTCGTTTCGGTTCGGACATCTTAGTGGATTACTCTAAGAACCTTATCGACGCTGAAACGATGCAGCACCTATTTGCTCTTGCAAATGAGACTGAAGTTAAGTCTGCAATTGAAGCTATGTTTAGCGGTGATGCAATCAACAAGACTGAGGGTCGTTCAGTACTTCACACTGCTCTACGTAATCGTAGCGATAAGCCAGTAATGGTTGATGGCAAAGACGTAATGCCAGCAGTTAATGCAGTACTAGCAAAAATGGAACTGTTCACACACCGTATCGTTTCTGGTGAGTGGAAAGGTTACACCGGTAAAGAGATCACTGATGTTGTCAACATCGGTATCGGCGGTTCAGACCTTGGTCCATACATGGTGACTGAAGCACTAACGCCATACAAAACGCGTCTAAACATGCACTTTGTTTCGAACGTAGATGGTACTCACATTGTTGAGACACTTAAGCCTCTGAATCCAGAAACAACGCTATTCTTAGTGGCATCTAAAACATTTACCACTCAAGAAACAATGACGAACGCGCACTCTGCACGTGATTGGTTCTTGGCTGAAGCGGGTGACAACGCACACGTTGCTAAACACTTCGCTGCACTATCAACTAACGCAACTGCGGTCGCTGAGTTTGGTATTGATACTGACAACATGTTCGAATTCTGGGACTGGGTTGGTGGTCGTTACTCACTATGGTCTGCGATTGGTCTGTCTATCTCTCTTTCTATCGGCTTCGATAACTTCGTTGAGCTATTAGATGGTGCTCATGAGATGGATAACCACTTTGCTTCAACTGAATTTGAAAGCAACATTCCTGTTATCCTTGCGCTTATCGGCGTTTGGTACAATAACTTCCACGGCGCTGAGTCAGAAGCGATTCTACCTTACGATCAATATATGCACCGTTTTGCGGCTTACTTCCAACAAGGCAACATGGAATCGAATGGTAAATTTGTTGACCGTGACGGCAATCCAGTAGAATACCAAACTGGTCCTATCATCTGGGGTGAACCAGGTACAAACGGTCAGCACGCTTTCTACCAACTGATTCACCAAGGCACTAAGCTGATCCCATCAGACTTTATTGCTCCTGCTATCAGCCACAACCCAGCATCTGATCACCACCAGAAGTTGATGTCTAACTTCTTTGCTCAAACTGAAGCGCTTGCTTTCGGTAAGACAAAAGAGACAGTAGAAGCTGAATTCCTAGCGGCAGGCAAAACAGCAGAAGAAGCAGCTGAACTTGCGCCTTTCAAAGTGTTTGAAGGTAACCGTCCAACGAACTCAATTCTTGTTAAGCAAATCACTCCTCGCTCTTTAGGTAACCTAATCGCGATGTACGAGCACAAGATTTTCGTTCAAGGCGTAATCTGGAACATCTTCAGCTTCGACCAATGGGGTGTAGAGCTTGGTAAGCAACTAGCAAACCAAATTCTTCCAGAGCTTGCTGACGATGCTCAAGTAACCTCTCACGACAGCTCAACAAACGGTCTAATCAATGCATTTAAAGCGCTTAAAGCTTAAGACTGTTTAAGTAACACCAAGTAATAACTGTAAACGCCAACCTTTCGGTTGGCGTTTTTTATGTCCGTTGATTTTACGGCAATAAAAAAGGCTGACGTATGTACGTCAGCCTTTCGTTTTATATTTACTCGATTGTCTCTATTCGAAACAGATCTCGATGAAAGCATTACCCCATTGAGATGAGAAAGGCATGATGATGATTGCCCCATCACACTTGTGACGAATCGTATGACCTTTACCGGAAACCACGATTGGTGTTGCCATATCGAAGTCAAAACCGCTTTCCGCAAGAATACGTTTCGCACCGCCAGTCACCATGTTAGTGATTTCACCCACCATATCGGTCACTTCTTCGTTGAGGCCGTTTGGTCGTTCACCAAGCATGTTTTCCATGATTTCGAGAGCGAGACCTTCATCAAAGGTGATCGACATAGAGCCACGAGATTGTGTACCCACCATACCAATTAGGCCGGATACATCACCACGAGCGATTTCATCTTTCTTAACTCTCGGTTTTTGTGGCTTCAATTCTAGAGAAGCCATCGTTTTTAATACGTTCATCAAAGAAGCTAAAAACGGGTTTACAAATTCAGCGCGCATAATGTTCTTCTATAATCTTATTCTTTCATCTCGGAGGAGCAAGATTGGCAAATGCCATGCGATTCAATGACATGATTCGTCAATTGAAAGCCATGCTTCTCAGCGTTACTGGCGAGTAGGGTGACAAGCGCATCGTCCTGCAGTTCTATCACAGTGCCACATTTATCGCAGATCAGTAGTTGGGAGAAATGTTTGTTGGCATTGCAAGAGCAGCAGCATATGAAGCTATTGGTTGACTCAACTCTGTGAATGAAACCTTGCTCCAACAAGAAATCCAAAGCGCGATATACTGTAGGTGGCTTGGCTTGCGGTTCACTGACTTTCAACTGCTCTAATAATTCATAAGCACTGGAGGCTTTTTTATTAGAGAGGATGAGCTCAAACACTCGCTTTCTTTGAGGTGTTAATCTAACGCCTCGCGATGCGCATATCCCTTCAACTTGCTCTATTAATGTGTGGTCCAAATTTTTCACCATTCAATCGGACATCCCTATTTAAACCCTATTTCTAGGTTACTACGTTTTGGGAGCCAATGATTTCTATTAAAGTCAGGTACAGAGCGTATTGTGACCCACGACTTTGAATAAGACAAGGTAACTCAAAATGACAGTGTGACTCAAGGCATAACTGATTAATGAGGCTGAATTAGAGATCTGGTGAATAGGTTTATAAAAAAGTATGAGGTAAAGTTGATATTACATCTTCATTTGAGTTCAATTTAGCTCAATTAATTTTTCTTACAATAATGTGCTGTTTTAAATCACATTTCTTATCGCATATTGTTCCTTATTCGCTAAAATCGATGCCTAATATAGACTAGAAGAAGACTATTGACCCCTCCTGTCAACATGAGCTTGTCATGGTGTATTGGAGTTTTAGTCTTTAATTTCAAATGCTTGGAGTTAAGCTGTGGAGCAAGTAAACAAAGAATCATTTCTGAAACTGTTGTCCATCTATAATCAAAGAGAAAAACGTTATCAACAACGTTTGGATGACTTTAAGGCCATGAGGGATAAGCTTGAAGAAGTGGAAGAACCAAGAGTTAAAAAAAATGAGCTATACATCAAACTGGCTATAGCCGCAGCTATTATTTTAGTCATCGCCTTTATCTTTATTTAAGTCGTCAAATTGGAAGGGAATAAAATGAAAAAGCATTTTGACGCTTTGGCTAAAGCTTCATTAGAAAGTAGTCATCTTAACCTTGGTGAATGGTATGAAAGCTATGGTTTAGCACTGCACTTATTCAAGTCTGATAGCAAAATTTACACAAAGGCGATGAAAAAGCGAGACGGTCATAAAAAGCACATTGCAAAATATATTGAACCTAAGTTACTCACCACGGAAGGAGTAACTGAGGAGTTTAAAAAAATAATGCGTTGGAAGACCTTTGTTGAACGATGGGACGCATATTACGAACCTATTGCAAAGCCTCAAGATCGCGTGCATCACTTGTCTGCAGTATTGGAGGCTTTGTCCGATGAAGATGTTCCACGAGCTTTAATCGAAATCGATAATTTGCCGGTTGACTACTTGATCAACGATACTTTTTGGGGCGAGGTCATTCTCTTTATCGTTGCCGCAAGATCAGGAGATCAAGAGCAGGCCCGATCAATAACGCAAGAACTGTACAACATGGCGCAGAGCGATCACAACACAGCGTTACTTAGCCATTTGTTACCAGCTTTATGTAAGAAATATTTAGATGAAGAGTATTATCCATGGCAAATGAAGGCTCGTGTAGTGAACTGGAATGGAGAAACTTATCATTGTGTTCCGGTATTAATACACAACTTTGATGCTTTTGGTGGTCAAGAGTACATAAACCATACTCCTGTCAGACAACGTGCTCGCGTTGAAAGAAAACATAGCGTGGATTACGTGTATTCTACAGACCGTTATGGAAACCGAGGTCAAAGCATCGCGAGTGCGACTGCTAATGTTGGAATCGCCGTAGCGAGTGCGACAGGTAAAGTTATCGGCCATACTTTGCTTTTGGGCGCCGCAGGGGCGATATATCTAGCGTTAGCCGGTAAGATTCGAGTAAATCACTACAATAATTCCAATCATAAGATAGTCTTAAATCGTAAGACCGAGATGCCTGTCAATTCGTGTGGTTATATCGTGACTAAACAGAACAGTACTATTGAACCATGGCAGGATGAAGAGGGGAGCGAAAGCATAGACAATAGCTTTTCGTTTTTGAACTTCACAGATGGTTTGGCTTATCCATGTCGAAAGGGGTATGACATCCCAGATGAACAAGGGCTTATTCAATTATTATTTGATGAAATAATGTAATCATGATTTGTATTTATGAGTTTTTGAGCCTTTGCTTTCAATCAAATTAAACCATTAAATACGTCCACTCCAACAACATATCAACAATCGAAATCAATGGTTGGAGTCATCATATATTAGCACTTTGCGGTCTCCGTGCTTGGAGGCCGACTTTGTCGTGCTCAGCGTGTGAAACCCAGTTATGTCACATATAAGCTACCAACGGATAAGGATCTCATGTTTTCACCACCTTCACGTGTAACCACGCTTTCAAGAGGGCTGCTTGTCACTACTATTGCTCTTATTCAGGGATGTTCATCTACAGATAAAGTAACACCACCACAACCAACCTTGGAGCGAGGGCTTGGATTACCTGCAGATGCAAAACTAATCTCGAATCATAACTCAGCAGAGGGGCGAGAAATGTTTCGTGATATGCAGTTGGCGTTAAAATCGCGCAATCTTTATCAAACCATGGGAGGGGATATCTCTTACATCAAAGGACAGTGCCCTATTGATGTTATCGCCCACCGTGGCAGCTCTAATTATGCTGAAAACTCTCGTAATGCGATTCAAATGGCGGCGGTAAGTGGTTTTGATGGAGCAGAAATTGATGTGATGCTGACGCGTGATAAAGATTGGGTTGTACATCACGACATAGAAACAGGAAGAGCAACCGCTCGTAGTGATGGTAAGCGATATCGCGTGAGTCGTATGAAGAGTAGTGAGTGGAACTCTCTGAGTGGAAGGAGCCCTGACGGAACATTAGATGGGTATCGTCCCGCTTATTTCAATGAAGCCGTGAATGATTGGTACCATTACGCAACGATTGAACAACCCCTTAATATTGAAATAAAAACATCAGATGGCTCCATGGAAGATTTGTTTAAACTCGACGAAATGGCCAGACAAAGTCTCCCCTATAGAAACTATTTTTATTCATCAATGGATATGGACGTTCTGAAAAAAATGCGGGAAATCAATTCAAGTGTTTATCTTGGGTATGTATGGGAACCTCATTCGGCGTCGGTTGCTCAGTTTAAGCGGGATGCAAAACGAGGCATGGGTTCTGATGATTATTATCAGGAAAATCAAAAGAATATCGATCGCGCTTTTGCAATGGAAAGTCGTTATCGTAAGCACAAGCCAAAACATTCAGCGAAAACGGTGAAACGAATACTTGGTCCCAATAGTGGCTTACATGTTGATATAAGAAGTTACCAACAATACGCCACAATTTATAGCCGTGCGAAAGCGCAAGGCATGAAGGTGGTGACTTATACGATTAACGGAACGGATTACCACCAAGATCAATTGGTCTCGTTAGCTAAGGCAGGTCGACCTCTGCCAGATGAGGCGATCATGGATACCAGTAAGTTCTCTATTTGTCAGCAGCTTGCTCCACAGCTTGTCGTTCAATCAAATGGCTACCAACCCACAACGTTAGCAGGCGAAACCGTTGCTGGCCTACCCAATGACGCTGATTTTCACCGACTCTATGAACAAATAGATTACCTCAAAGATGGCCATTACATCACTAACCGAGGTCTCATTAGGAGTGTGTCATATTCCAAGCCTGCTAGCGTGAAAGGTGTGAAAAAAAGAACGCAAACAACGCAGAGCGCGAAGCCAGCAGTGCTGTTTGATATTCAAGATGAAGATTTAAATTTAAGTAACGATGCGATCAGCATTTCGATGCCGACAGAAAAATGATGTTTGATGAGAACAGGGATAGACAAATTATGGAAGCGTTAAGATGAAACCAGTTCCTAGCCAGGACGTAATAACCACAAATAATAAGAAGCCGAAATGGTTGGCTGTTTTGTTGTTTTTTTGTTCACTTCTTTATCTTTTTCCTGAAGTCGCTTTCAACGCCAAGTTGGTTGAAATTGCGGGTGGAATCGATGTTAGTGATGCTCAATTACATAAAACGGAGCTATTTGGCCGAACCATCTCAGGGATCGGGGTGACTTTAATTGTTGCGGATTTTCTACTTAAAGGATGGCTGACCACGACGAAGTTTCGCGCTATTTCATCGTTGATCGTGATTACAGCTTTGGTTTGGCCAACGGTTTTTTTTGGTCAAAAGGCGGTAATAGATAAATGGTTGATTGAACCGAGTAGTGCAAAGCAGAGACAGGAGGCTTTCTTTTCCTCTGTACTGCGATCTAGTTTAGCGATGAATGCGATTAATATCGAAGGGATCCCTTATAACTCAGAGGCGAGTACCGAGTCGTCAGAAATGACTTTTCTCGCTTTGATCGGTGGGTTGGTTTACAGCAATGATGCATTCTTAAGTCATATTGATGATAAGAAAGTTCAAATTTTGGATCGTTATATTCAAAATCGAGCAAACGCCAATTTCGATGAGCACTATGCGAACTATAAAGTATTACGGAGTGAAGTTCAGCAATCGTGGCATCAATATCAAAAACATGTTGGGGCGTATAATCAGACGGTAGAGTCTCGCCATCAAAAGGCCAATCAAGCGTGGGAAGAGGTCGAGTCGACCGTCGCGACGGGGTATCGTGATTATCAACAGGCGAGTAAGGCCTATTTAACGAGAGCAGAGGCGAGAGCACAAAGAGTTGCACAACCTATTTTTGACCTATTTGATGATAAAGAACGCTGTTATAAACGCAAAGGAAGCTCAAGAGCCAATTGTATCAGCCGCATTGAAGATCGCTATGAACGCTTATTAAAAGATAACTCGATTCCCCACCAACCGATGGATTATTGGTTAGAGAAAACCTTTCGACGAACGAAAGGTGAAACATCTTGGGGGGAAGCATTCGGTTCTCTAGGCTTATCAGTTATCCAAGCCGGTATTGAGCAGGCGACAGGGCAAGCTGGAGAAGCCATTCAAGATAAAACGTATACCAATAGTGTCGCTCATTACACACCACGAATACTGGCAGTGTGGCAAAAACAGTTCTTAAAAGAGACCGGTTATCCTATGGGAATCGACTCTATGTCGGAGTTTCGCTCCCACTCTACAACAGCAAGTAAGGTTCGTACTCAAGTTCATCGAAAGGGGATCCATTTAGACTCCAATTGGCAAATAAACCAAATTAGCGTGTTTAAAAATGCAGTCAGAAACAAAGTTATGAAGGACACCAAAGCTCGTTGGCATGCCGAGGCAAAGCAGCGGGGTTACGACATTGAACCGAACTTATCTTGGAATGATTTTCAAAAAGTAGCCGAAGTTCAGCAACAAATAAAGAATCGTATGGGCGAACGTTATTACGTCGAGCCCATGATGGCGACGTGGAATAATAAGCAATTTTACCAACAGGTTATTGCTCCAAATGTGAGGCGTGAGAGAGATTATTGGCTAGGTTATATTGAGGCGTCACGCGCTCAGTTTGCTGATGATGGCCCTTATGCTGAACAAGGCAAAGCGGTATTGCGTTCTATCATTGTGCCGCCAATATCAATGGGACTATCGCTATTTCTCGTTGTCCTAACGGTGTTTAAGCTGCCAGGAAAATTTATCGTGTTGATGAATTACCATAAACCACGGCCAGCACCGAACTTGAAGAGCAAGGCTCTGAATATAGGCAGCTCGTTTATCGTCATATTCGTTATTCTTGTTGTGCCTGTGAATGTATTTTCATCCAAGTACACTCAAACGGACTCAACGATTGGCTTTTTCTTAGAGCAAGTCAGTGACACACTATCTCCGTCGGCTTCTTATGCCGTTCGTTGGGTGATACATACTCAACCGTTGATTCATCCACTTGGCGCTCAAATAGACAAAAGTATGCGTATTACTGATGGGTTTTCTGCCTCTTTGGAGCATTCGGTAGCGGAGTTGGATGGTGTTTTTGCTCGTTATTTAACTCAGCGTGCTGAGAGCGAACCGGTGAGTTCAGCTAAAAACAATAATGAAGCCCAAACGGAGTTTCCTATGTACATCAATTCAAATGCACAGAACCAACCGGGTTTTAAGGTTCGAATAATGAATATTAAGCCTAGGTACCAAGCCGGTATGCGATTGCCAGAGGGTAATTATGATGTTGAGGTCCGTGCCAATGGATACCAACCAAAGCGTTTATGGGTAAAGCACAGTAAAGGAAAAGCCTCTCACCGAATCGAACTTGAAAAGTTGGTTATTTAAGTCCGCGTCATAGAAAGTGAACAGAAGAAAATGATCTGCTCCTTCCACTAAAAAGGGTTTAGCGTTACTTGGCGCGGGAGCGGCTTTGGTAGTTGGTCACCCTGAACTTGTCACCGCGAGCGTATCGGCAGACGATGCTCAATTCGGTGGCATTATTGGCGCAAGTGCTCCAATAGTATTTGGCCTATGGGAACCCCTACGCAATGAGTTCAAGTAAATGGCGGAGTATCAAACATTAATAATTGCAGTTGTTAGTGCTTTATCTAGCGGGGTTGGGGTAGGCGTAACTCTTAAAACTGATGTTAAGTGGTTGCGCTTGATGATGGAGAAGATGGATGAGAGAGTACAACGTTTAGAAAATCAAAAGTCTCTTTAAAAAAGGCAGCTTAGATAAGCTGCCTTTCTTTATTTGTTTCTGCGTCGCTGGAGATACCTAGTCGGTTTATTGTTTGAGCTTCGAATCTTTTGAATCATTTTTGAGGATACAAACAGAAAAGATATCAACTCGACTGTCATAGCTAAGCCGTAAAATAAAGCCCATATACTAGCCAATTTAAAATAGTAACTTTCGGGGTAAAACTTGTTAACCGCAGCTATAAACATAACTAGTACATATGACATCAAAGGGAACCCCATATCTACAGGGACCATTTCGGGACCAATCTTTGCGCCTTTATCTTTTCTCTCTTGAAGAAATGATAAGAAATCGCTAGGCATGATAAACATCAATGCGTAAACACCGATGCCAAAACCTAAAATACTTGGGAATGCCCCTAGTATTGTATCTGCTGGTACCCAGCTAGATTTGCAGATTTTTTCGGGAGCAATGAGAACAAGGGCACTGATAAACACAAGTGTATACCATGCTTTGCGAAGAACCCTTTTCCACCATTGACCAACAGATGCTATCTTAACTGTGCCTAGTTGATCGCCCTTATGAACATAGGCATTAGCGATAACAAAAACCGATCCAAACACCGGAATGTCCGCGAGCAATTTATACATCAATGTCGGTTTTTGTTTAGCCATAAAATTTACCTATTATTAGCTGTTATTTTTCTTCAACCCCAAGAATTTTCTTATTACGGGTTAAGATACCTTCAGAAACTCTCGTTTTTTCTTTAGCTTTTGTAATCAAGCGAACGATCGCTATACCTCTGTTAAGTATTCCCTCTTGTTTTTCTTCTGGATGCTGTTCACGAACTGGATGATCTTCCATGTGATATCTTTTTTTAGTCCCATCTTCTGCGATGTAACGAGCTTCAGCGTTTCCATAGAGAGTGGCCAGTATCATTTGAATTTTGGCTGCGCGAGGTAGATCACTCATTAAGCTATCTTTGAAAGCATTGAATTTGGTTTCCCATTTACCAACACTAAGCGCTTTTAACTCTTGCTCTGCTTCTTTTGCTTCAGGACGAAGTTCTTCATTTAGGTCTGCATCCCAATCATCAGAGTTCGAGAACGTTACTTTACCTGAATATGAGGTAATACCTCTTTTAGGCTCTTCAAAAAACTCTTGAACTGAATCGGCAGCTGTAAGCTCTCCAATATCTAAATTGTGCTTTGGGAACAGTCTGTGAGCATACCCATCAAGCATATCCGTTAAGCCAGCAATCAAAGGGTTCTTAGCAGGTAGACCTTTCGCATGATGGATTGCCATTATGTGATTGATCGGATCAAATACAAATTCTAACTGATAGCGTTTACTACTAGTGTTACCTTTTGAACGATACTCTAGCTCACCACTTTCTGTATCAACGAGTTCATTGACATCATCGAACTTTAGGAAGTAGCCATGAATAAGTTTGTTAGGGTTATTTTTATCGTCACTCATAGACAGGATCTTAA
>NZ_JBFRTR010000099.1:0-21890 GCF_041474215.1 Vibrio sp. 10N.222.52.C12 | reverse complement strand
CCGAAGTAAACATGTAATTCTAAAGCTATTACCCCTCTCTTCTTAAATAAATAGGAACAGAATGGTAATGAATTGACTGTGCCGATAATAAATTATCGATTGGTCACTCAGTTCATTGAAATCAATGTAATTCCTAAGAATCAATTTTTGATATTCATCAACGAGTGCCCACACAGATTGATAGGTTTAAATTGTTAAAGAGCTTTGCTTATCGAAACTTTCTTTTTACAAAGAAACCCTTGAAAGCGGACGTGAATTCTAGCGATTTAATCTTAAGTGTCAAACACTTTTTAAAATTAATTTGTTTCGAACTTTCCGTCTTACTGATTACCGCTGAAGCCTTGTGGCGTCTGCCGTGTCAGTGAGGCGGCATTATAGAGATCATCGTAAACATGGCAACCCCTTTTTTGATAAAAATTCAAAAAAGTTGCTTAAGTGTCTACTTTTACGTCAAAAGCGTCTTTCACAGGTCAAAGCTCATACAATAGTGGGCATATCACTTAAAATTTTGCGATTAAATCTTTCGAAAAAGCCTCTATATCTAGTTCAATACTCCATCTCTCGCTCAATTCTAAGATCTTATCTAGCGATTGCTGAACTGTTTTTATCGTCAATGTGTTGTTGTCTAGGTCGTATACCTGTTTTTGCGTGGTGTAATAGAAGTAAAGGATGGTCAGCGCGTCTCGGTCGCCTTGTTCAGCTTTGGGTTGAATACGCTTGAGCTTACGATAAATTTGATTATGGATTTGTTTAAGGTTCCATACATAAAGCGCTTCTTTGAAGTAATCATGCCCTTTCACACGATTCGCGATAATTGCATTCAATGCAACAGATAAGATCACACCTAATACGTTCAAGTGGAAATTACCTGTCGATTCACCCTCGATTGATTGTCCTGAACCAAATAGTTCAATCAGTATGGTTCCGAATACAATGGCGAACACGGCGAGTGAACCAACCAATGAAACCAATAACAGGTTCATCTTCTTTCTATATTCTTCTTTATTGATCTTCTGTAACTTCATTGACTACTTCCTTTTGCAAGCTACCTAATAATTTGCACATACTATCTACGTTAACATTGGGTCGCTTCAACCTTAACCATCTTGTAATGTGGTCATTATCTATTTAATAAGCAGAGTTCTTCTGGTTGTCACTATACGCAACTCTATTTGACTTCATTAATAGAAAAGAGTTACATACCGCCACAATTTTGGTTATTCATCAATTCATGTTGATAAGGCCGTTTCGCTTTATCACATACTGACAAGGTACATTCCATGCGTTCATTCGTATTACGCGCTCGCGCAGCCCCTACAGAGAGCAAACTTATCTTAGAAGGTGTTGGGCAAGATGCTCATACTGAGATTCTGGCTCATACTCTGATGAACACGATCTTCGTTGCTCAATCTCACCGTGAGAATGTCACCGTACACCTTGTATTAGAAAGTACTAAAGACTTTTCACGTACGATCACTTTCGATTCAAATGAGATCACCAACATTGGTGGCTTTCATGAATCGGCATTGTTATCAGCGGTAGTAAGAGCGGTTGATGCTTCTCAAGGTATGACCAAAGAGCAGACTCGTCAGGTTGAACCGGGAATCGTCGTTCGCACTATGAGCTTTGAAAAACTAGTCAAAGAACTGGCTGAAGACCACCAGCTATACATGATGGATAAGAAAGGTGACTTTATCCGTGATGCAGAGATTGCTGAAAACCCATGTTTCCTTCTTACTGATCACATCCCTATGCCGAAGAAAAGCTACAACAGCTTAAAGCGCTTAGGGACAGAAAAAATCAGCTTAGGCCCGAACATGCTGTTTGCTTCTCAGTGCGTTGTATTGATCAATAATGAGCTGGATATTCGCGGTTTCTAGCCTCCGGACTGATAAGCTAAACAAAAAAGAGCTCAACTATGTGAGCTCTTTTTTATTATCTATCTCTTTGTATCAATGGTGTTATCTCGAAATCAGACCTGATTAACCAAAGATGAAGCTGTATAGGAAGCCTGCACCCATCGCCATGCTTAGGATAACGAATAGGAATGCT
The DNA here is from genome assembly GCF_041474215.1 of Vibrio sp. 10N.222.52.C12. NCBI lineage: Bacteria > Pseudomonadati > Pseudomonadota > Gammaproteobacteria > Vibrionales > Vibrionaceae > Vibrio > Vibrio sp. 10N.222.52.C12. Next base: position 19,838 of record NZ_JBFRTR010000099.1, on the reverse strand, counting down.
GCAATCATTTGGTTATTGAAGATTGATTTAAGCAGGATAACTTCCGTCAAACTTGCACCTGCACTACCAATGATCAATGCCATTACTGAACCCAACGCCATACCTTTCTGTACTAGAGCTGCACTTAATGGGATTACCGCTTCAGCACGAATGTACAGTGGAATACCAATCACGGCAGCTACTGGAATCGCATACCACATACCTTCACCAGCGTACTGTGCAATTAGGTCTGTAGGAATGAAGCCGTAGATGAATGAACCAATCGCGATACCCATCATTAGGTAAGGGAAAACTTGTTTGAAGTCTTTCCAAGTTGAGAACCAAATTCTCATCCAACGACTAGGTTCTTTCTTCTCTACGATTTCAGCTGTTGCGCTTCCATCCGCTGAACAGCATGAAACCGTTACTTGTGGCTCTTCTTTTTTAGAATCGCAGCAAGATGTCTCTTTTGCCATTACTGGTGCAGGTTCGCCACATGCACTTGTACCACATGAAGATTCCGCTTTAACCGGTGCTGCTTTCTTAGGATCAGAATCACCACAGCTAGTGCCACAGCTTGAAGCTGAACCTGTTGATTCATACGCTTCAGGTTTTACGTAACGCTCAAAGCCAAGCTTCTCAAGTGCGTAACCAGCCACTACAGACACCGTCATTGCTACAAGGAAGTAGAACACAGCAACTTGCCAACCGAAGGTAATCACAAACAAACCAATGATCACTGGGTTCAATAGTGGGCTACCAAATAGGAACACCATCATTGGACCGAAACCCGCTCTTGCACGCAGCAATCCTTTTAAGAAAGGAATGGTCGAACATGAACAGAAAGGTGTAATTGCACCCAGTAGTGCTGCTACTACATAACCCTTACCATTACGTGAGCTCAGGATAGATTGAATCTTTTCTGGTGTAAGGAACTCTTGAAGAATCCCAACAATGTAGCTGATCGCTAAGAAAAGGATAATTAGCTCTACTGCTAAGAAAGCGAACATATCAAGTGCGTCTTTCAGCATTGTTAACATTTCATTGCTCATAATTAACTCCAAACTGGATTGAAGGTCGGGCTCTATGAGAAAAGTAACCAACCCTTAATTTCGAACATTCTCGAATTATAGAAATAAACAGCTCCAGAACAAGCATTATTTCGATAAAAATCGAAATGATTTTCGAAAACACAGTTTTTCAATAACTTACACAGACACCGTTTTTAAATTTGAATTCGACATACATTTCGACTAACATCGAAATTAAATCTTGAGGAGTTAATATGAACTTAGAAGTCGTTGCGAAAGCACTTAAAGAGTTGGGGCACCCTATTCGCCTAACCATTTATAAGAGTGTCGTTAAAGCTGGCTACCAAGGCATTGCAGTTGGCGGCCTACAAGAAGAGCTAGGCATTCCCGGTTCTACCTTGTCTCACCACATATCAAGCTTGGCGTCTGCGGGCCTAATCAGCCAAAGACGAGAAGGAAGAACTCTATTCTGCGTGGCGGAGTATGAGTGCCTAGAAGGTGTGATTGATTTCTTACAAGACGAATGTTGCGTAAATGAACAGTGCAACTAATGCACCTTTGAAGCTCGAACAAGTCTGGGCCGAGTATCAGCAAGCATTAAAGTCATTCCTGCATTCAAAGGTCAACAACTCTGCGGATGTAGACGACTTGCTCCAAGATATCTTGATTAAGACCTATCAGAACTTAGATAAGGTACAAGATGCTAGCAGTGTTAAGGCTTGGCTGTTCCAGTTAGCCAACAACACCATTATCGACTTCTACCGTAAGCATGCACGCCAACAACGTGATAGCCAAATTGATGCTGAAGATCTGTGGTTTACCGATTTAGACCACGACTCTGAATTTAAGCAGAAACTTTCATTGTGTATTGAACCTTTTATTCAGGCATTGCCGGAACAAAGTTCATCGCTACTGCTTGCGGTCGACATCAAAGGCCAAAGCCAAAAAGAGATCGCAGAAGCGCAGAACGTCAGTTACTCAACGGTTAAATCCCGCGTGCAAAAAAGCCGTGCTGATCTTAAGAACCTGTTTGAAGAGTGTTGTAACTTGTCCCTTAATCAACAAGGCAATGTGATTGATTGCGAGCTTAAGCCGAACGCCAGCTGCGGCAAGTGTTAATCGTTACATCGAATCCGTTATTTCAATAGAACAAAGCCAGCAATTAATGCTGGCTTTGTTGTTTTCATAATCTGCAAATCACTCTTTACTTAAGCAAATCTAGAGCTTGAGCGAACCGAACTATGCTGCTTCCGCTTTTACCACAGGTTGATAGCGCCCCGGTTTATGATTCATTGCTAGAATCAAGTTGGTGACTATCGCACCAAGCACAGACAGAAGAACCAATGACACATCAACAATGAACAGAGAAAGCACAACAATCGTGCAGTCTAATGCCATCTGAACCTTACCTGCTCGAATTCCAAAACGTTCTTGTAAGAACAACGCCAGAATGTTGAAGCCACCTAAGCTCATCTTGTGACGGAAAATCACCAGCATGCCGGTACCAATCAAGCCACCACCAAGTAAAGCTGCATACAATGCATGAATTTCGGCAATTTGAATCACGTGATACAAGTGATCCACGGCGAACGAAACAATCGAAACCGCGATAAACGTATTGATTGTGAAGCGCCAGCCCATACGAGCAACCGACAAAATATAGAAAGGTAAGTTAAGTGCGAAGAATACTTGGCCAAAGCTCAAATCTGTTACTTTGGTAATGAAGATCGCTAGACCAGCCGTGCCCCCGGTGAGCAAACCGACTTGGTTGAAAAAGATAACGCCGAGTGAAACCAATGCGCTACCTAAGATCAGTGCCAGTAAGTTTTCGCGAAGATTATGATCTTTATCCATGTGAATGACTCTCCCTGAATCTTTTAACATCGCGTTTCAGTAGTCTTGAAACGATTTACGCCCAAATTTACGATGTTTGACAGATAAGTCGAGTGAACGAGCAATGTTGCTTAGTGATTAGTTTGTATATTAGTTTTTACAGCTTTGTGAAACTTTAAATTAAACAGCTAGTTATAAGCCTTAATTTAGACTTTCATTCTTAATTAGATACTTGTTTCTATTAACTAACGAGCTTCAAGTTTTCTTATTTATTGAGCGCGTTTTATACCAATTCCAATCAAGCGACAATCTATGCATAAAACGCATAGACTACATCACAAATGGTCATTTGATACATACCCGACTCATCACTATGATGCGCGACTTCTTACAACATTGAGCGCATGTCAACACCGTATGTTTTCACAATCTCTTTTTGCCCAACTTGCCAGAATGACGTTATTCCTCGTCATTAGTTTGGTTATTGTGCATCACAGTCAGCCATTGATTGATCTCTTGGCTCAGCATGCTGTAAGCAGTGGTTGCCACCAGCAGTCAGGGCATGATCATTCTGGGCACGAACATCACCATGAGATGACTGACCAACACATGTCAGCGCAAGACCACTCACATCACCACCATTAATTTAAGAGTATTAGAATGAGCATTTTCCGTTTTCCTTTACTGGTATGGCTAGGGATAGGCACACTTATTATCAGTCTAGGGATCAGACAATCATTCGGCATTTTCATGATGCCAATTTCAGAGCATTTCGGCACGGGTCGAGAGTTTTTCAGCTTCTCAATTGCTCTACAAAACTTATTGTTCGGTGTGTTCCAACCTTTTGTTGGTATGGCCGCTGACAAATGGGGAGCAAGACGCATCATTATTGCTGGCGCATGTGCTTACGGTTTGGGTTTACTTCTTACCTCAATTTCTACCGAATCGAGCATGCTTTACGTTTCGTTAGGCGCACTGGTTGGTCTTGGCTTGAGTGCGACAAGTTACGTGATCGTGCTTGGCGCAGTAGCGAAAGTTGTACCAGCAGAGCACGCAGCTAAGGCGTTTGGCTTAACCACGGCTGCAGGTTCATTTGGTATGTTCGCGGTAATTCCGGGCGCACAATACATGCTGAATGAATTTGACTGGCAGAGTGCGATGCAAGTGTTTGGCGTACTGTGTTGTTTGATGATCTCTTTTGCGCTGTTCATGCGAGCGCCTAAAGCAGCCTCAAACAAACAAGCGCAAGCTGAAGAGAACCAAACACTCAAAGAAGCGTTGTCTGAAGCGTTTGCTCACAAAGGTTACTGGTTGATTCACGCGGGCTTCTTCGTGTGCGGTTTCCACGTAATGTTTATCGCAACGCACTTACCGAGCTATTTAGCAGATAAAGACCTACCCGCGAGCAGCGCTGCGATGGCACTGGCTTACGTTGGCATCTTCAACATCTTTGGGTCTTACTTCTGGGGTGTAATGGGCGACAAGTTCAGCAAACGCCACGTTATGTCTGCACTGTACTTAGTGCGTACTGTGGTTATCGGTGCGTTTGTGACTCTGCCTGTGACTGAATCAACCGCGGCTATCTTCGGTGCGGCCATTGGATTCTGTTGGTTGGGTACAGTTCCGCTAACGTCTGGCTTAGTTCGTCAGATCTTCGGTGCCCGTTACCTATCAACGTTGTACGGCTTGGTATTCTTTACTCACCAAGTGGGTAGCTTCTTAGGCGCTTGGGTGGGTGGTCGTATTTACGATTACTACGGTTCTTACGAGCCAATCTGGTGGTCAACGGTGGTGCTGGCATTTGCAGCAGCACTTATCCATTTACCAATCAATGACAAGCCCATTGAGCGACTGAAATTGGCAATGGCTTAACGTTTTATGCTGACTCCCCCACTAGCGTAAACAAGTCGTTCTAATAAAGCGAGTGAGTATTGAAAGGAAGCATCCTGAGATACTCACTCGCTTTTTTGTTGGTCGTTATAGTAGAAATTATAACTAACGAAACTGGTATAAAGCTCACTGAATAATAAGACTATTATTTTAGTTTTCATTTATAGTATCCACCCGCTCCTTTAAAACTAATCCGCAGGCTTATGGAATACATAGATCAGACTGTCCTTATCGCAATGACACTCATTTTTGTCGGCTCGTTTGTGCAAACCGCAATCGGCTTTGGTTTGGCCATTGTTGCAGCCCCACTGCTGTTTTTGGTCTCTCCAGATTATGTGCCTGCGCCTATCTGTTTGATCGGTCTGTTTATCTCGTTATTCAACGCTTTTAAACATAGAGCAAATATCTCTATTGGCGGATTAAAAATCGCATTGCTGGGCCGTATTCCTGGGTCACTGGCAGGTGGTGCTTTGTTGGTGATGGTTTCAACGAGCGTGTTATCACTATGGTTGGGCTTATTGGTAGTATTTGCCGTGATTGTTAGCCTACTGCCCTTTAGACTCGAACCAACCCCAACTAAGATGGGTATTGCGGGGTTCTTCTCTGGGTTCTTTGGCACCAGTTCTGGTATTGGTGGTCCACCGATGGCACTGCTACTCCAACACCAAGATGCCAATCAGCTTCGTGGTAACCTTTCTGCGTTTTTCGTGTTTAGTTCGATCATTTCGTTGGTTGTACAGATCCCAATTGGCTTCTTCACGCTACACCACTTGATCATCACTATACCTTTGCTGCCTGCTGCTTGGTTGGGTTACAAAGTGGCGTTAATGACGACACAAAGCATCCCTAAAGAGAAGATACGCATTGGTTCATTACTGCTATGTTCTCTCAGTGGCTTTACGGCAATCTGGCAGGGTTTAGCTGGCTAGTTATTGGCGATAAAGACAAGAAGAAGAAAGACATCTTAGAAAACCAACACAAACACCCAATAGATAAAAGGACGCTCTATGACTTACGACGAATTCAACGCATTCTGCGAGTCACTGCCTGCAACCAGTTATGTGATGCAGTGGAATAACTCGCACGTTTGGAAAGTGGGTGGCAAGGTGTTTGCGATTGGTGGTTGGGGACCGAAAGATGAGCCTGCGTTTATCTTCAAGGCGTCCGATCAGAATTTCGACTTTCTCAAAGAAGAGCAGGGCTATAAACCCGCACCCTACTTCGCTTCTCGTGGCATGAAGTGGATTCAGCTGTTTGAAAGCACGCCACAAAGGGATGAGGAGCTGAGATACTACCTCACGGAGTCACACCGAATTGTCTCTTTAGGGCTAACCAAAAAGAAACAAGCAGAACTCGGGCTCAATCAGTAGCCAGAATCTCTGCTTGTTAAATATAGAATTATGCACTTCTTAAAAACTTAGGCAGCTCTTAAAACCTTAAGCCTCTCTTAAAAACTTGGGCAATAAAGGTTCTATCTTTTGCGTTGGAATCAGTGGCGCCAATAAATAAATTAAACCCGCAAAGGCGATAGACGCAGCTAGGTCTTCAGGTCGATGCATGCCAAGCCAAACACGGCTATAGGCGACACCACCAGCCCAAACCAGTAAACCGCCGACTAGATAAAAGCGTTTCGCCTCTAGGAGAAGACCACCAAAGAACGCCAAACACACTCCGACGAAAATCATATGTCCAGATGGGAAAGAGTAGTCAGTTTCACCCAACCAGTGACGCGTTCGCCACTCGCTCACCTTATCTTGTACAGACTCAATCGCAGCATTCTTTTCAACCAATGGTAATTCGTAAAACACTTCCGGCATATCAACCACTTCCTGCGTCACCAAATACTCAGAATAAGGACGAGGGCTCTCAGTGGAATGCTTTAAGAAGGTTTTCGCTGCAAAGCTAAGCACCAACAACAAGCCGAGCTGCAGACAAAGACTGACTAACTTCGCTTTGGAAAACTTCATCGTGAACAATACTAAAGACAAAATCGCTAGTGTTACCAAGAACCCTTGATTGCCCGCAGAGTAAGTCACAAACGTTATGAAGGCGCCATAGAAAGGCAAAACAGCACTTCCAAGGTCGAAGTCAGATCCAAAGATCAAAAAGGGTATGAGGGAATACAAACTTAGAACGAGCAGTAATAAGCCTTTGGATTTGTTAGAGAACAGAGAAGTCATGGCTAAGATCTTTTAGATAAAGTGGTCGGATGCTATCGCAGCTTAGCATCGTCAATATCAATTTTATGTCAAAACGGTCAGTCAGCCGTCATGGTGTAACAATATTCGATTAATGGACCTCTTGAGTATTGATTCGGTGAACAGCCACGCCAGCACCAATAATGTTCAACATCCATTTATGTTCATAGAGATAGCAAAAACCACTGAAACCAGACGAGACAAAGGCATCATCCCATTAATAGACTACCGGACGCGTTCTGCTGATAAAGTGAACACTTACCGGATTATAAGGCCAGAATCTTAAAAACTTTGCTGTCAGTCCTTTAAATCCACTATTGAAAGGATTACCATCTGGTCTGCTTTCAAAAGCAAAACAGATTATTAATTTTTATTCTCAGGGCGGGGCGAAATTCCCCACCGGCGGTATGTCCTTAGCAAAATCTAAAGATAAGCCCGCGAGCGCTCGATTCGTCGAGGTCAGCAGATCTGGTGAGATGCCAGAGCCGACGGTTATAGTCCGGATGAGAGAGAATGAAAACACACTCGTTTAAGTTGGAAAGGCGTACCCGCGTGAGTTGGGTTCGTACCTCCAACTTAGGCGGGTGCATTTCGTTTTGGATAAAACCATAATGAGCTAAAGTTGACTTGTAATGAGTAGGCTTTGTTGTGCTCGGTTGAGATCCCTCATACAGCCCTGATTCTGGTGATATTTTAGGAGTTTAACCATGAATCAGTCTTCACTACTTGCCGAATTTGGCGAACCAATCACTCGCGTTGAAAATGCACTGCAAGCTCTACGCGAAGGTCGTGGCGTACTTCTACTTGACGATGAAGATCGTGAGAACGAAGGCGACATCATCTACTCAGTAGAACACCTGACGAATGCTCAAATGGCGCTTATGATCCGCGAATGCAGCGGCATTGTGTGTCTGTGTCTAACTGACGAGCAAGCGAACCAACTTGAACTTCCACCTATGGTTGTTGATAACAACAGCGCAAACCAAACTGCGTTTACCGTCACTATCGAAGCGAAAGTTGGTGTAACAACAGGTGTTTCTGCCGCTGACCGTGTAACAACGATCAAGACAGCTGCAAATCCAACAGCTAAGCCTACTGACCTTGCTCGCCCTGGCCACGTATTCCCGTTACGCGCGCGTAAAGGTGGCGTACTTGCTCGCCGTGGTCACACAGAAGGTACAGTAGATCTTATGCAAATGGCTGGTCTTCAATCTGCCGGTGTACTTTGTGAAGTAACCAATCCGGATGGTACGATGGCAAAAGCGCCAGAGATCGTTGCTTTCGGTAAAATGCACAACATGCCAGTACTGACCATTGAAGATATGGTTATGTACCGCACTGAGTTCGACCTTAAGCTTGCATAACGTTTAGCCCTCAATGCTAAACACTTAGTCGTTAAGTCAACTACACTGCGAAGTGAACATTGAAAGGCCTCACTCTTACTGCTTTTAGAGTTAAAGCATATAGGGTGAGGCCTTTTTAATTTCCGTAGCTTGAAACGAGCCTGAAATGGATCGCCAAAGTGTCTCTACTTACCGAAACCTCCCCAACCTATCGTTAGAAAAGCGTAACCTCTCAAAAAATCCTGCAAAACATGAGAAACATTCACTCGAATGGTGAAGTCATGCACCATCATTGATCATTCATAACCACAGAGAAATCATAAGCAACTGAAATATAACACTTATTTATTTTGGCACGGTGTCTGCACTACCACTAAGTAGGTATACAAATATTAGGAGTTGAATATGTTTGTAGTTATTTCAGTGGGTTTATCCCTATTAGTACTTGCGGCCCTGTTTCATTTCTCAAGGAAGAGACAAACAGCGCTATCACACAGGTTTGAAACCTTAGTTCTGCTTAGAGAATTATTGTTGTTATCACGCAAACATCGCGCGGCAACGCACTATGCTCTAGCTTATAAGTTGTCTAGCGACTCGATTCGCAAAGTGAACGAGATTTACGACAACATACTTGAAGTATCTGAACTGCTTCAGTCCCATGTGTCGTTTGATAGCCGCCCTATGTATCGCATCTATCACCTCAAGCTCATCGCCATGCACAGCGACTGGCAAAACCGTAGCTTGGTGCGTAACCAATCGATTCATGGCAAAACAATTCGCCATAGCATGTTCTTAATGGATGAAGTGATGATCATCTGGCTTATTCAGTCTGAGCGAGAAGACATGAGCCGTGAGTATCACATGAATTGGCAACAGATCTTAGATTGCATGGAGATCCTGACCAAATTACGAATGTGTATCCCTGATATGGAGAAGCCTGAGGAGTATTTGAGATTCAAATTCTACGCCTCTCAGACACACAGAAAACTCAACCAGCTATCGATTATCTGCCCTCTTAGTAGTGGGTCACCGGTTTGTACGCGAGCGATGCATGCACTCTCAGAGATCGCATCAAGTAACGAAGCGACCCAACCGGCAGATAGCATGTACGAATTAACCAGTGATATCTCTAGCGTCGTGTCGCAAGTTTACGACCAAGTATTATCCGACATTACGAGAAGCTTGTATCAGCCTTTACCAGACGTAAACGAAAAGGTAATAAATACCCGATTATCCGTACATCATTACATGTAAAGACTTCGTGAGAGGAGAGCGTGCTGGAACTCTGAATTATTGAGTTCAAATCCGATATCACCATTGATATCGGATTTTTGTATTTATGAGCTTTTAAAATTCTATCGCTATGTATCATTGCCTATGAAGTTTCAAACATCACCGGACTTGATATCGCTAGCCCAAGCTTGTGCCGCAAAATCAATGAACTGGCGAACAACTGGAAGCTGATAACTGCGAGACAGATACACTGCCCACAGAACGCTGCTGGGCGAAACAAACTCATCCAATATTCGTATCAGTTTGCCATTCGCAATCAGTGGGTTGGCTAAGTCACAAGGTAAACGAACTACCCCTTTCCCGTGCTGTGCGGCGCGAGTTAGCACTCCAACATCATTAGCCTTGATAGTGCCAGACACCTCAACTGAATAGTGTTGATTGTCCTTAACAAAATCCCACTTAGAAACATTCAAGTGACGAAAACAATTGTGTTGTCGAAGCGCCTCGACCGTTTCAGGTTCACCATGTTTGTCTAAGTAGGCTTGCGAGGCACACACCACTGAATCAATAACCATTAGCTTTCGTGCAATCAAACTATCATCAGGTTGATCGGTATAACGAAGTGCAATATCGATCCTCTCATCCACCAGCTGAGTAAAGCGGTCTGAGGCAAACAGTTCGACCGTGATATTAGGGTGGCGCTCGGTGAACTGCTCGACCACATCCAACAACATATGCTGAGTTAACCCGATGGGGGCTGCAATTCGAATCGTTCCAGAAAGATCATCGGTTTGATTGAGTGAAGTAACTTCTAGCTCAGCGGTTTCATGGAGGATTTTCTCACAGCGCTGCAGAGCGATCTCCCCTGCCGCGGTTAGGCTAACCTTTCGAGTCGTCCTATGTAGTAGCCTCTGCTGCAACCACCCTTCTATCTCTTGAACATGACGTGAAACCTGCAACCGACTCATGTCCAAATGCTCAGCTGCTTGGGTGAAGCTGGCACAATTCGCAACTTCGACAAAGCTACGCATTGCCGTCAACCTATCCATCACACTCTCCTTGAACTATTTCGCAGCTAATCGAATCTTATTAGATCACTATATAGATACAATCTACATCATTTTACGATATTTATCGCAACCTAGTGAGCTATTAGACTGCAATGGCTGTCGAGAAAACGACTCAATAAATTAGATAATTGGAGAGACATTATGAAAATTGCAGTATTAGGTGCATCAGGTTGGATTGGTAGTCACATCGCTCAAGAAGCTCAATCTCGTGGTCACGAGGTCGTTGCTGTTGTAAGAGATGCAAGCCGCGTGGAAACCAAAGGCATTGAAGTTCGTTCATTTGATTTACAAGATGAAGCCGCAAGTCTAGCAAACGAACTATCCGGCGTTGATGCAGTCATTACTTCGATTGGCGGACGTGCTCTGGGTAATCACGACATCGTAAAAAACACAGCGACTAAATTGCTGGCAACATTACCGAGCATCGGTATCGATCGCCTACTTTGGGTTGGCGGAGCTGGCTCATTAGAAGTAGCGCCAAACGTACCGCTAGTGACTGTTCCTGACTTCCCTGCGGATTACAAAAACGAAGCGCTAGCACAGGGCGAAGCTCTTGAAGTGTTCAAGCAATCTAATAGCGAAGTTAACTGGACGTTCGTTAGCCCTGCCGCAGAAATATTCCCGGGCGAGAAACTATCGACCTACCGCACTGGTGGCGATCAACTGCTCACCGACGAAGATGGTAACAGCAAAATTTCAGTCAGCGATTACGCTATTGCGATGATTGATGAACTCGAAGCTGGCAAATTCCCACGCCAACGTATTGGTGTTGCGTACTAGTCAGCTCATATATAAAAACTAAAAAAAGCCGCTTGTTCAAAACAATGCGGCTTTCTCATCTTTTACTGAGCATTCCTTTAATCCAATGGCAGATGCCCTGTTTTCACTAGGATAACCGTCTCTTCTTCCACATAAGGAAAATGCTCACTCATGTGTGGGCTGCGCATCCATGTGTGTTTTGGATACTCACCATGTTCGTCTTTAAAGGTGCCAGAAAGTACAAATATCTCTTCACCGCCAAAGTGGCGATGCGGCTGAAAACGTTCGCCAACCGGCCACTTCACTAACGCGACATGCTCGTGTTCGAACTCATGCAGTGGCATCACTTGTAAGCCGCCAATACCCTGAAGCCATTCTGTTTCCAAAGTATTAATACGAACTTGAGTTAAGTCTCTCGCGTCAAACTGGTTGAGCTTAACCAAGATCGTACAGCCATTTTTGCTGGATGGGGAATGCGCGCTGCCCGGCGGATTACGGATATAAGTGCCAGCGGGGAAATCGCCAGTTTCATCTGAGAACACACCGTCTAATACGAAGATCTCTTCTCCTTTCGGATGTGGGTGTTCAGAGAATGAAGATTGAGGGTCGTATTTCACCACGCTGGTCGTGTGGCCCGATTCTTTCTCTTCTCTTTCTAGGGGCTTACGCCACACTCCTTTGGCAGGGCTTGCAACCCAATCTAGTTTATCGGTTTCGATAACCAATCTCTTTGAAAAGTCCATGTTGAGCATAATAACGACCTTACTCTAAATATTGTTTTAATTATTATTGTCTTGCTAATGTCTATTCTACGCGAATAACGAGCGAGGGGGAGACTTCGCTGTTAGTTGCTAATTGCTAATTGCTAATTGCTAACAAAGCATCCCCCATATTAAAAACTCGGCTCGATTAATTTCGGCCTGCGATCACACCACCATCAACATCCCAGATTGCACCCGTTACCCAATCGGCACTGTCAGACAGTAGGAAAGAGATACTGTTTGCGATGTCTTTCGGCTGACCCACTCGACCAATAGGGTGGAATGCGTTGAAGCCTTCTAGCGCTTGGTCCACTTCTTCTGGCTTAATGAATGATTCGTAGATCGGCGTTTTAACGACGGCTGGAGACACCGCATTCACGCGAATGTTGTGGTCTGCAAGCTCCATCGCCATATGCTGTGTTAAAGCGTGTAGTCCAGCTTTAGCCATTGAGTACGCAGAGGATGGTGTCGCTCTAATAGCTTGTTTGGCCCACATAGAGCCTACATTTACCACGTTTCCGCCACCGTTTTTGATCATCAACTTGCTGACAGCTTGAGTGATGAAGAAGGTTGCTTTATTGAGCTGCATGTATTGCTCGTAATCAGATTCTTGGTGTTCAATAAACGCTTTAGGGTTGAAGTAACCAGCCGCATTCACAAGGTAACCAATACCTTCTTCGAGCGACTCTAAATGCGTAATAAGACGAGACACACTCGCATCATCATAAAGGTTAGCTTGCCAACCTGAAGCGTGACCTAACGATTGCAGCTCTGACACCGCTTTATCTAACTTAGTTGGGTTATTGCCGACAACCAACACATGGATGTTTTGAGCGACTAACTGCTTCGCGGTTTCAAAGCCCATACCACTTGTGCCACCGATTACTACTGCAATACCATTTTTAGTGAAGTTCATTTTGTTATCTCCTAAGTCATGTGAACGTGGTAATCTTAGGCTTTGAACTAACACTATGAATAGTAAGTACAAATCGGTTAGGTAGGTACTTATTGGTACATCTTTATGAAAAATCAGGAAAACTTTTTTTCAAGAAAATCAGCACCAGAGCGCTCAGCTCGCATGGTAGAAACCATCTATGGCTGTAAATGGTCGCTAACGGTTTACCAATTATTGGCAAATGGCATTAATCGCCCCGGTGAAATGGTGCGCTCAGTAGAAGGGCTATAGACCAAGGTATTGAATGAATGTTTGAAGCGAAATGTAGAATTTGGAATTTTAGACAAGCAAATGTTCAACGAACTACCACCAAGAGTTGAATACCAAGTGACGCCGTTCGGCGAAAAGTTCTTGTTGATTCTAGACCAGCTGGAAAACCTACAAAACGAAATCGACGAGATGTAAGTTTGAGCCAGTCCAACTATTGCCAAAAACAGCAGACAGAAAAAGGAAGGCAACAAGCAGCACTTAGCTCACTGGCATTTGCTCAAAGCGACCTTTTACAAAATCAATGAAGGTTCGAATTCGACTTGGTTGATAGCGGTCTCGATGGTAGATCGCTGAAAAGTCCACTTTAGGTACTATCCACTCATCAAACACTTGCAGCAGTTGCCCGTCGTTGAGTTCTTGTAAGCAATAGATAGTTGGAACACGAATAATTCCGTTGCCCGACTTCGCGCCCTGTACCAACACTCGTCCATTCTTACATTGCAACCTGCCCGTCACATGCACATCGACTGTTTTCTTAGTATCGTCCAGTGCTTGAAAGCTCCACTTACGCACCGATCCCGTTAAGCAATCATGGCGGATCAGATCTTTAGGATGGCTTGGCTTCCCTTTGCGAGTGAAATACTCAGGGCTCGCGAGTGTTCCCATTTCAATATCCAATAGCTTTCTTGCGATAAAGCCCGCGTCTTCTAAGCTCCCCATACGAAAAGCGATATCAAAGGCGTCTTCAATCAAATCGACTCGGTTACTACTGAAATCAAGGCTGATGCTGATGTCTGGGTAGAGCTGCATAAACTCATTGACCAAATCCGCGATGATCACTTCACCCAAATAACCGCCAACACAGTTTACTTTTATGTCGCCACGTACTTCTTCGACATCATCCACAGCAGCAATCAGAGCTTGGTCTATATTATCTAAGGCTTGTTCACATCTCGCGTACAGATCTTGCCCAGCGTGAGTCAGCCTTAAGGTTCGAGTAGTGCGGATAAACAGAGTCACTCCCATTTGCTTTTCTAGGCTACTCACTTGGCGTGATACGTGAGAGCGTGACACATCCAGCTCCTCCGCCGCTTTGGTGAAGTTACCTAAACGAGCGATAAGCACGAAAGAACGAATATCAGACAGGTTAATTTGATTGAGCATGGCCGCCAGCTTACTTGTGAAATTTAAAAAGCATGAAGTAATAAAATGAACGCACTTATTGTTGCACCACAGCAACAGTGTTTCAAGTAAAGCGCTATATATCAACAATGCTATTTTCCTTAATATACCTCCATCGCAACGAAGCAAGGCAACAAGCACTTGATTCGAATGCACTTAAACAATACGTCGTAGCCAACCGACGCAAAAAAGTACAGAGGAAATAAAATGAAAAAACTAATCGTAATTACAGGTGCAAGCTCTGGTATTGGTGAAGCAATCGCTCGTCGTCTAAGCGATGAAGGTCACCCTCTGCTACTTTTAGCTCGTCGTGTTGACCGCCTTGAAGCGCTGAACCTACCAAACTCACTGTCAGTAAAAGTAGACGTAACAGACAAAGCGTCTTTTGATGCAGCAATCGCACAAGGTGAAGCGAAATTTGGCCCTGTAGACGCGCTTATCAACAACGCTGGTGCAATGCTTCTTGGTCAAATCGATACTCAAGACGCTCAAGAGTGGAAGACAATGTTCGACGTGAACGTTATTGGCCTTCTAAACGGCATGCAATCTGTACTTGCTCCGATGATGGAACGCAACACAGGTACTATCATCAACATCAGCTCTATTGCGGGTAAGAAAACATTCCCAAGCCACGCAGCTTACTGTGGTACTAAATTCGCGGTACACGCTATCTCTGAGAACGTTCGTGAAGAAGTTGCTGCTTCAAATGTTCGTGTTACCACTATCGCACCGGGTGCTGTTGAGACTGAGCTTCTGTCTCACACTACATCTCAAGAGATCAAAGACGGTTACGATTCTTGGAAAGAAGACATGGGCGGTGTATTGGCAGCTGACGATATTGCTCGCGCTGTATCATTCGCTTACCAACAACCACAGAACGTATGTATCCGTGAGATTGCTCTAGCACCAACTAAGCAACAGCCATAGGCCTTTGCTATCGCGACTAAATCAGCGATGAACTAAAAAAGCGCCACGACTTAACAAGTTGTGGCGCTTTTATTTTGATTCAATCTAATTGCTAAGCAATAAGCGAGATTAGAACTCAACGCGGTAAACTGATGTGCTACCACTCACTTCGTTGCCAACCGCAATAAAGTGGTTACCTGAACGTGTGAAATACTTGATTGACTCTGGGCCTAGGTCACCCGCTTTCGAGTTGTAAGTATCGTTGTCGCAATCACCGTCTTCATCAACCTTGGTGCACACTGGTTGTGTAAAGTCGCGATTGTTTAGATAGCTGATGAAACTTGCACTCCTAGGCTGAGTTACGTCGTAAACCATGATGCCACCTTGGCGCTCAAGTCCAATAAAGGCATAGTGCTTGCCGTTGATCTCAGCCACTTCGATCGCTTCAGGCTCTACACCTTTATCATCACTACGATCGTCACCGCTTTGGTTGTTATCATTGGTGCTGTTGAAGTTTGCAGGATCTTGCTCAAGTACGATTCGAGCAAAATCATCACCGCTATCAAACACTAACTCGCCTGACTCATCCCAAATAGAGAAAGAACGGCTACCGAATGCTTGAACCTCTTGGTCAGCAGCGAGTGTCCCTTGTGGCTTAATCACTTTAAGACGAGCCAATTGATTATTGTCTTTCAATGCACCCGCTAATGGGTGGTTAGCGTCAACGTCTAACTTCTTGCCGCGTACTTCATCGACATACGCGATACAAAAGTCTTTTTCTGTGGTGTAGTTTTCGGTGCCTTGATAGTCATCGCCATCCCACTCAAAACCTTTCTCGTCACACATTTCTTGCGTGGTTTTGATGCCATACTCACGACCATCACCTTCATTCGCAGTCACAATATAGGTGTTGCCATCAACACTGTAGCTGGTGATGCTGTCTGGCATGTAAAGGCCTTCTAACATTGCGTAGCTTTGGAGATTACCGATGTTTTTGTCTTTGTTTGACGCATCTAGCTTAGCGTTATCCCAAGGCTTGCCGCCTAGTCCAAGAATCGCATCCACTTGTGCACTCACCACATCAATGGCTGCCAATGCGTTGTTCTCTTGAAGGGCAACGTAGAGTTTTCCGTTATCAGCAAACGTTAGGTATTCCGGTTCAAGGTCTTGAGCAACGGTTGCATTCGGCACAGAGATTCGAACCTTGTCGGTCAGCTCTGCATGGCGAGGCTGACCTTGATTGAATGCCTTAAAATCAATTTGAGTGACTGTGGCTTGCAAAGGGCCATTGGTTAAATCCACTAGCGTTACTGAACCTTCAGGGTCAATGCTGTAATCCGCATTCGGCTCACCTTCATTTGCAGAGGCAATGTAGCGACCATCTTTCGAGAAGCTCACCATGTCCGGTAATGCACCAGCCGTATAAGTAGTGATCAGCTCTAGCGTGTCTGAACGATAAAGTGCAATGATGCAGTTTTGTTGCTTATCAGCATTTTCAATCGCGACAGCAACTAATCCTTGATGAGTCGACACACTGTTCGCGGCACCAATATCAATACCCGAAGCTGCAGCCGCTGATTGAAGGTCGATAGAGCCCTCAGATGCTGGTGCGCTGTCAGAGTTTATCGATAACACATCGACTTTTTGTGCTTGAGCATTGACGACATAAAGCTTGTCGGTACATGAATCGTAGCTGACGATTTCGGCTGCTGAAGTATCAAACGGGGCATCGGCAATAGCACGTCCAACCAGGCTGATTCCGGTTACCTCAGCATTGGAAGCGCTTGGCTGCTCGATGGATTGGCATTGAAAGCTAAAAGCATCAAGTGACGTTTGAGATGGGATAGCAGCCGTTGGTGATGTTGACGTTGATTGAGAACACCCTACTAGAGCAGAACTTACCGCAATAGGCAGTAATAGTGTCAGCTTATTAAATTTACGATTCATATATCCTCCATGATTTGAAACGCGATCATAGAGGGCTGTTATGACACTTATCTTTCTCTTTTATTAACAATAAATGACAACAATCAGTTTGCTTCACCCATAACAACAATAAGTTGGAGTGAGCATTTCATTAACAAGCAAGCAAAAAAAAGCGCCCAAGCTGGCTGGTGCTTGAGCGCCTTTAGTAAACTAATAAAGAGGGTTAGAAGTTGTAACCACCACCGATCATGAATACCCATGGGTCGATATCAACGTCGGTTGAGTATTGTTTTCCACCCGCTTTATATTTCGCTGTAGTATCAATGTCTGCATACCAAACTGACGCATTCAAGAACCAATCTTCATTGATCATGTAATCCATACCAATGTTTGCCGCAAGTCCCCAAGAGTCATCAAGAGATAAGTCACTTAAGCCTGCATCTTTACCAGTGCCATTAAGTTCTTCATCAAAGAAGACAGTGTAGTTAATGCCCGCACCTACGTAAGGGCGGAACTTGCTGTTTGCTTCGCCGAAGTAGTACTGAACCATCAACGTTGGTGGTAAGTGTTTTGTCTCGGCGATATCACCTAAACCACCATGGTTTGTAGAAATTGTATGGGAGAACGGTGTCGCTGCAAGAATCTCGAGACTGATGTTGTCTGTAAACATGTAACCAAATGTCAATCCAAGTTGGGTGTTTGAATCCACACCAAATTTTGACCCCGATGTCTCCAGAACATCTCCACTGCTATCGTTAGGAGATACCATTGCTGCACCTGCACGGATGATGAAATCACCTTCTTTATGAGCAAGAACGTTGGTTGACATAAGAGCCGCAATAACCGCAATACCACATACTGTTTTTTTCATTATAATTTCCTTTTGAGGGCTTAATTTTTATTGGTGAATGAGTAATCATTTCTTATTTTGCGTGCAAGGTAGCATATAATAACCCTACTTTATTGATGGAAATCAATTTGTGAAAAGTTGTGATTATTTATGTAAATTTATATCGACCTGATCACTTTATTCCTTCATTTTATTGACAGTTTTGTAATGCAGCTTTTCCGTGCGTCATTTTGTTAATCCAATCAATTCACTCTATTCGGATCTTTTTTGGATCAAAATAGAGCAAGCCAATATCTCACGTGCATCATTTTGGTGCAGAACAACAAGAATCAATCTCGCCTCGTATAATATTCAATGAGTTACATTTGGCTTAGTGCTTGCAAGTCTATGTTCATAATCATAAATACATTGAGGTTCTGATCATGCAAGACACTCTAACAATCGTTCTGGCCGGCGGTGTTGGCTCTCGGCTTTCCCCTCTCACCGATAACCGTGCAAAACCTGCGGTACCCTTTGGTGGCAAATATCGAATCATCGATTTCACACTCGCGAACTGCTTACACTCTGGGCTACGCCAAATTTTGGTGCTGACTCAGTACAAATCTCACTCTTTGCAAAAACATTTAAGAGATGGTTGGTCGGTGCTTAACCCTGAGCTCGGCGAATACATCACCAATGTTCCTCCACAAATGCGAACCGGTGATAGCTGGTACAGCGGTACTGCCGATGCGATTTATCAAAACTTGTATCTACTTTCACGCAGTGAAGCCAAGCATGTGGTGGTGTTATCCGGTGACCATATCTATCGCATGGATTACGCACCAATGCTCAAGCAGCACAAAAAGAACGAGGCCGACCTAACTGTGGCGTGCATGGAGGTTTCGATTGACGAAGCCAAAGAGTTTGGTGTGATGGAGATAGATGAATCTCTAGAGATCAATAACTTTACCGAAAAGCCACGTTACCCTGCATGTGTACCTGGTAGGCCAACTCGCAGCATGGCTTCAATGGGTATTTACGTCTTTGATAAAGAAGTACTAACACAAGCGCTACTGGCGGACGCCGAAGATCCGAACTCAAGCCACGATTTTGGTAAAGATATCATTCCTAAATTGGTGGGCAACAACAGTGTTTACGCATACAAGTTTGGGGATGAAGAAGGCCGAGTGACCCAAGATGCGTACTGGAGAGATGTTGGTACTATCGACTCTTATTACCAATCCAACATGGACCTGTTAAAGCCAGCTTCGCCTATCGATTTATATCAACCTGATTGGGCGATTCGTACTTACGAACCGCAGCTGCCACCCGCACGAACCATTGCTTCAGTTGAAGGTAATCAAGGAATATTCATCAACTCGATGATAGCGAATGGCGTTGTAATTGAAGGCGGCTCGGCGCAAAACTCAATCTTCTTCCCGAAAGTGAAAGTCAGCAATGCCGCGATTGTGATTGATAGTATTCTGTTTGAAGATGTTGAGATTGGAAAAAATTGCCACATACAAAACTGCATCATCGACAAGAACGTTAAGGTGCCTGACGGAACCCAGATCGGTCTTGATGGCCTTGCCGATGCGAAACGCTTCCACATATCAAAACAAGGCGTGATTGTGGTGCCCTCTTCTTACCAATTTGAAGAGTAACCTTTAACGTTGGAATAGCTTTTCTTTAAACGAAAAAAGGCAGCGAATTCGCTGTAATGCCGATCAGTT